>JACQBY010000094.1 GCA_016201875.1 Nitrospirota bacterium | reverse complement strand
TTCGTCATTCCCGAATGTCTCTATCGGGAATCCAGGTGTTTTCAAGAAAATACGGCGGCAAAGTCACTGGATTCCGGCTTAAAGCATACCGGAATGACGGATAAATGGGCATATTTGTAAAAAATCCGCTGTAGTACTAATTAATCCCAGGTATAATGTTGGATAAAATCGAGATCAGGAAACATAAAGATTTTCAGGAAGGACTTTAGTGACCACCTTTTGGGTTTATTAAAACTTTATGGTTTTCAAACCATTCCATAAGTTCTTCTTTCGATACCTTTCCAGCTGCACAATTTTCAATGATTTCGGCAAGCCCGTTTACGTTGGTTTTTTTGTTGAGTGGGTACTTGAGATCCCATCCGTGTTGGTTTAAAAAGGTGATCGCCGTTAACGCTCCGGTCCGCTTGTTACCGTCCATAAAAGGATGGTCCTTTATCAAATAAAAACAAAGGGCTCCCGCCACTTTAACGATTCCACCTTGAACGAAAGGAAAAGATCCAGGATAGAAGGCTGTATGGATTGCACTCTCAATTTTGCCCTTATCATTGCAGTGATGTGGAGTTCCACCTTCTTCGCAAACCAATTTATTAACGGCAATAATTGCATCTGCGGTGGGAACGGAGATTCTTTTCACTTAAGTTTATCCATAGCGCCCTTGTGTTTCTTGAAAGCCTTTTTTGCAGTTTTCAAGAATTCTTGCATATCGACGGGCTTAAGTTCTATGGTCTGGGGTTCAGATATGAACTTTTCCACAGCCATATTGATTAGCTGAGAAAACTTAATCTCATTACTCTCGAGGTATTTTTCTACCTTTTCTTCTAATTCTTCTTCAAACCTGACTGTTTTAGGAAGTCCCATAGCATTTCTCCTTTGTATTAATAATAATACAATTACCTACAATGAGCAAGGGTTTTCTAGAACATTATCTACGTGCTATTTCGATATAATTTATTGATTACCGTTGGAAAGGTTGAACGAAATGGAAGGATGTGAACCTGAGGAATTCAGGAAGGAGTTTTGTGGATTGAATTCACAAGGTTTAAACCAATCAATAAAAACTACCTTAATAGATTTAATCCTAATGTTTTGTTCCAGCCTTAGGATGTATGGCATCTTCAATGCTTACAACACCTTCTTGAATAGCCCGACATGCTCGTAAAAGGTGGAGTTCAAACATCATATCATCGTGTGGAAAGTCCTCGCGAACAATTCGTTTCAGCTCCTCCAGCTTATCAGCCGGAATATGAGCCTCCTTTGCCACTTTCGAGTAGTCAAAATACTTCATCGTTGTTCTCCATTAAACTTCGGGGGGCGCCAAAATTTCTATTTGTGGCAAACCCAGAGAAATATTTATATCATTGATATTAGCGCGTCGTCTTCGATCATTGTGATCATTCCCTTTTTATTATAAACATTTAGTAATAATCATTCCACTATCTAATTTTTGCCGAGGGGCCAATTTGGTGCCTCAAAGGGTGCCCATTCCCTCGAATTCCAAATATTATTGCCAATGTTAACGTTCCGAAGGGGAACGAAAGAATAACGAATAAAAATTATTTATTACGAAGCATCCCAGAACTAGAAAATTCACCCAAAAGAATTATCGATTCCCATTGTAAAAATGCCCAATTGCCATTCGGTCGCTACCGCTCCCTCAGAATGACAAAGTGAAGGGCCTGAATGACAGGTGAAGGGCTCGCAATGACAACTTCTCTTACTTTTGAGATGAATCTGTATGATAGCCGTTTAGAAAATCGATGATTTCTTTTTCTTCTCCGGCTGACAGCCCGGCGCCGGGGCCCATTCGCCGGACCGTTGAACTCCATTCCCGGCGGTTGGGGGGGACCCTCCAATACGTTTTCTTCTGGCTCAGGAGAGGGTCGGTCCAGCCATGGCATGTCGTACATTTGCTAAAGGCCGGCGGCGGAACTGGCGACGGTCCGGGGATTTGATTTTTTACCCCCGGCTCCCCGGCCGAGGCGAGTGACAGGATAATGGATTGAACCGGTTCCTGCTTAACTTCCGGCGCGGTCCAACTGTTGCCGGAGTCGGTTGAAACAAAGATCCCGTTGTTATGGGTTCCGGCATAAAGCCGGTCCGGATTTTCCGAATCAATGGCAAGAGAGAGAATGTCATCATTCAGGGGCAGGCCCTGATCCAGTTTTTTCCAGGTTTTCCCCTGATCCGCACTTTTAAAAAGCCCTTTCAAAAGAACGCTGACATAGAGACGAGGCGGTTGGGACCGATCGAGAATCACTCGTTGAATCCATTGTTTCTTGAAAAGATCTGAAGAAGGTTTCCATGTTTTTCCTTTATCCTGTGAAGAAAAGAGTCCGTCGTTTTTTGTCCCGGCGTATAAAATTTTATGGATGGGATCAAACGCCAGGTGAGTAATCCGTTCATTTTTTAATGAAGGTCCCAAGGCCTCCCATACGCCCGTTGATTCGGCGGTCGATCGGGAATAAAGATTATCCTGTCCCATATAAAGAAGCGAAGAATGGCCGGTATCGAATAGAAGCGTCTCAAGGACTTCTCCTTCGAGAAAGGGGAGCCCCTGGCTAAAAGGGGTCCATATCGAGCCCCCATTCAGGGTCAGGAAAACCTCTCCGGTTGAAGTTGCGGCAACCAATTGGTCAGGTTTTGCCGGATCAATGGCCAAGGCGTGAATGTTGGTATTCCCCAGGCCGTTGTTGATTTCAGTCCAGGAATCCCCCCCGTCGGCGCTTTTATAAATTCCCCCTCCAAAGGTTCCCAGATACAAGATTTGAGGATTCGTGGGGCTGATTACAAGATGATAGACGCTTGTATTTTTCAGCCCTTTCCTGGCAGGGAACCAGCTTTTTCCCCGATCAGCGCTTTTGAGAATACCCTGGGGTCTTCCGGCGGCATAGATAACTTGAGGATTTTTCAGGTGGATGAGAATCTGGTTGATCATGAGAGGCTCTTCGGAAAAGACCGGAGAGGCGAGGCAAAGAATCCAGAAGGAGGAGATGATAAAAAGGTTTCGCCATTTCAGCGAAGCAATTGGCTTTGCCAATGCGAAGCGCGGGGTTCGGGGGCATCGGAGCATCAGCCAAAGGCGGAGCGCACGGGCCCCTGAGTATAATAATAAAAAGCGCATGTTTACGGACCTTTTGGAAATTCAACAATCCGTCCATAAACCGCTGCCAGCCCGGACCGGTAATCCTTCCAAAGGACCAGGTAACGCCGGCCATCGGTTGAAACTCTTGAAAAGTGATTCCCTGGAGCATTGGGAGCAAGAGGGAGAGGCTCTTCCGGGGAAATCAGGTTGTTTTCAGTGAACTTCAGGCGCATGCCGTTGACATTTCGAATAATTTCCTTTATGCCGGTCATTTTCTTTCCCGTGGGGAGATCTTCTTCCCAAACGGCAAAACATTCTTTTTCCTGACAGGCGATGTCGGGAAACATCAGAAGATGAGGGCTTTTTGACAGGGGGACGCCTCCCGGATCCAGGATCTTGTCGGGGGTTTCTACCCGGGTTCCATAAAGGCCATATTGGGAATTTTCCTGGTGGTCGATCCAGAGGATGATCGAACTCTTTCCGCTCCGGGACGCGGCGGGATATACTTGTTCTCCCGGAGCCGTGATGACAGGGATTTCTTTCGGATCCAGGACTTTTCCTTCTTTGCTGACCCGGGCCCCATAAATCGTATGGGAAGGTTTTTGGCGGCTATCCATCCAGACCACCAGATAGTTTGTCCCATCCCAGACCACAGATGGCGCGGCCTGGTCTCCGGTTTCGACGCTGATCTGGATGCCATGAGGATGAAGGACTTTTCCCTCGGGAGTCAGGAGCGTTCCGATGATATCCCACCCCGTTCCGGGCCGTTCTTCGGTCCAGACCGCCAGGAAGGTTGCTCCATTCCAGGCAATAGCGGGATGCCTCCGGTTTCGCAACCCCTGGCCTACCGGGATGTCTTTAGGGTCTGTTCTTTGGCCCGAAGCATTTATTCTGGCGCCATATATTTCCCAATTTTTTTTGCTTCGAAGGTCTTGCCAGACAATCAGATACTCCTTTTTCCCCCATGCCAGGGCAGGAAAAAGTTGATCTGAAGGTGACGACGATACCGGAAAACTATCGGGACGCGCGATTTCTCCCGAACCGGTCAGCCGGGATGCAAAAATGCCCATAGGTCCGTTTCGATTGGATTGCCAGACGACAAGATAATGATTTCCATCCCATGCCGCAACCGGGTCTTCTTCTTCATGAGATGGACGGACTGAAATTGGAATTTCATTGCCAATCATGGCCGGCGCCAAAGGGCCGGGGAAAAGGAGCCCCTCCTGATTGCCGGTCCCGATTCCTTCGGAGGGAATCGACTCTAATGGAAAAGAGAATAGCAGAAGGGGAATCATCAGGAGATAAGCGGGTTTATTCACCATTGTCATTTCCTTGGGCATTTCCCTGTTTGGCCATTTTTCCTGTTGAACGATAGATCCATCCATTGGGCGGGAGGGAAGTGCCGGAATAGAGCAGACTGCCGAATGTTTTCATCGCTTCTATGGTATAGGGGCCCAGGTGCCCCACCTCTTCCCATTCCAGGCCATTATTTGTCCGGAAGACATGTCCGCCAATGCCGGAATAGAGATAGCTTTCAAAGACTTCCATCGAGCCAACATACCCTCCTGTTTTTTTTAAGTCCACTGAAAAAACGCGGGTTGGCGGTTTCTCCGAAGATTCAATCTTCCAGATTTCTCCGCTGGAAGTTGTCCCCACGTAAAGCGCCTCTTTAAAAATTGAGGCTCCGCGAAATCCAACAGAAACCTTCTCTTTCAGGAGGCTCTCTTGATCGGGCCAGAAGGGCTTCCAGTGGACGCCGTCGGCTGATTGAAAAATTCCGGCCTTTTCGATTCCCGCGTAAAGTCTCCCCTCGAAAGGAATGATGAATCGAACCCAATGTGTGAAACTCTTTTCGGCGTTGGGAATTAAATCGCCCGTCCGGGTCCAGGCGGTCCCGTTTGAAGACCGGTAAATGCCGGCGCGGGTTGTTCCCGCATAAAGAAATCCATTGAACAGGCCGAGGCTGGTCACTCCTTTTTCTTCGGGAAGGCGGCTGTTTAAATCCCAACGCTCTCCATCGGCGCTGCTCCATATTTCCGCCGCGGGGTCGTTTGTTGCCGCAAAAAGCCTGTTTTGAAAATGGATGAGGCCGTAAACCGTATATTCAGGAGTATTCAACACCGGTTCCCATGCGGGGACCGGCGATGCCGCGCCATTTTTTAACCGGACAATGCTCCCGTTTCCTTCGATGCCTGCATAAAGGCGGTTATGAAAAATTCCAAAGGAAACAATATTCCATCCTCCGGCAACACTTCCGGCATGATCCCATTGGAGCGGGTAGGTTTTCCCAAAATGACCCATGAGATAATCCATGAGGATCTTTTGTTCAGCGTCATTCATCCGGCACCCCAGGGCTCTCATCCAGGGGATGATCTTGTCCCAGGCTGACGGTTTTATTTCATGCGGTTTGCCATTGGCGCAATCCCCTGTCAGGCATTGTTCCTCAAGGGTTATCCCATGGCATTTTCCGCAAAGACTGACGATGAATTGACGGCCCGGTTCCGCGGTTGACGCCGCGCCCTTTTGGCTGCCGTATTCTGACAGAAATGTTGTAATTTCATTTTCTTCATCGGGTGTCAGCCGGGAGCGTTTTGACATTCGTTCCACTGTTTCTTTCCAGTCTCTCTGATTTGGAGGAACCCGCCAGTATGTTTTTTTTTGGTTGAGCAGAGGGTCGGTCCAGCCATGACATTCGTTGCATTTTGAAAAGCTTATGGGAACGACAGGGGGAGAAGGCGGCGCGGAAGATTCCACCGATACCATCTCGATGATCTTTTCCATCGTCATCGACGGAATATGTTGAGCCGGCTCCCATTGATTGCCGCCGTCCCTTGAACGAAAAATCCCCTTTGATGTTGTTCCTGAAAAAAGCAAAGCGCTGTTTAATGGATGGACCGCCAGACTCCGGATGTCTTTATCTTCCAGTCCTCTGTTTGAGGGGCTCCAGGTATTCCCCCCGTCCATTGTTTTATAGACCCCTTTGCCGCGGGTGCCCAGATAGATAATTTGTGGATTTGCCGGATCGAGAACAATCTGATTGATCCATAAATTATTTTCTATTTTTACCCTTTTCCACTCTTTTTCCCGATCTCTTTTTTGATAAAGTCCCTGGTTTAACGATCCCACCCACAATCGGCCATTCTTTTCGTCATAAGCTAAAGCGCTGACACGGATGTTTTTTAGCTTCTCTTCTTTTTTCCATCCGGCCGCGTCTGTTTTCCGATAAAAAAGTCCCTGAGAATTTCCTAACCAGAGGGTTTTTGGAATCCCGGGGGCAAGGATGAGACTTTTGAATTTGATCTCATCCGGAAAAGGGGGGAGGCCCTCTCCAAAAGGGGTCCATTCTGTTCCATCACCGGTGGTTTTGAAAAATCGGGTAGAGGTGGCGATAAAAAGATGGTCGGGGGTTCCGGGATCGACAACCATCGCGTCTACGGCGGTATTTCCTAATTGCTTATTCATTTCCTTCCAGGTTGCCCCCTCGTTCTCGCTTTTATAAACCCCTCCGCCCCATGCTCCCAGATAGATCTGCGGCGGATTGGCCGGAGAGCTTGCAATGGCATGATGCGTGAAACTCGTAATTCCCCGGCTGGCCGTCGTCCAGGTAAGCCCGGAATCTTCGCTTTTCAAAACCCCGAAATTGCTGGTTATCGCAAATACGCTGGTTTCTCTCGCCGGGTTTCCCAGGATCTGGTGGATAACAAAAGGGGTTTCTTGAACCGGATCTGCGGCAAGTAAAGAGGCTTCCGGGTATATCGAAAGGGTTAAAGAGAACAATAATATATTTTTTATTAGGTTTTTCAAAGAGATAGCTTCCATTTCAAAGGGTATAAATAAAAGCGAAATTGAATTTAAAATACGGAAATTGACACAAGAAATCAAGATATTCCCCCGGTTGATTAAAAAAAAATTGATCTATAATGAATTTTTTGTTCTTTTTCTATTGACATTTATTTTTGAAAAAGGTTTATTTAAACTTAAACTATCATTAGTGTCATTAGTGTCATTGTTTTAGAATTTCTTATTGTAAACATTGGAACAATTGATTTCACATTATCCTTTTGTTGGAGTTTTTGGAGGCCCTTCCATGGAAAAATGTTCTCTCCCTTTCATTAAGATCGATTATTTATTTTTAATTGTTTTTTTAATGGGATTTACGGTTTTTTCGGGAATAAACTCGACGAAGGCCTTCGCTTTTACCTCCTGCGATACCGCCGGGGCTACCGCTCCTTGTTCGGAAGATCCGGTTATCGAGGGGTGTACCCAGTGTCATAGTATGCAGATTCAGGGGGGAAATAGAAATGGAACGGACAGGTACACGAATCTGAGTACCGGGGTACAGCGCCATGTTTTAAGTCCCCGCCTCGCAGACTGGACATCCATTGTCGATCAAATGATTGCCAAAGGGTCAAATGCCGTTTCAGCAAAGGCTTCCGCTTATTATAATACCAATTACTGCTTGACCTGCAACGGTCCGATTATCTCCAGTCCAACCTTTTCGAATGTGTTTAGTGATAGCGCCACGGTGGCGTGGGTCAGCGAACCTGCCGCGACCTCATGCGTGAATTATGGAACTGACGCGGCCTCTTTAACAGGGGATACCTGCAATATTGCCGATCCGAATTATGACTCAACCAATGCGACCCCGGTGACAGCGCATTCTGTCCATTTAACGGGTCTGGTTGCCCTGACTAAATATTATGTGGTTCATAAATCCTCTGTCGGAGGGAATTCAGGAACCTATGCCGCGGCGCAAACCTTTTCTACAGCTCCAGGCTGCCCCGCCGGCGGTTGCCCCCCCGGCGGACCAGGGACCATTATTTCTCTGGCGACAGGTGATTACAATAACAATGCGAATATGGATCTTCTGATAGGTGTCAGCGTAAAAAATCAGGTCACAACCTATCTCGGCGATGGTCTTTTCGGATTTAGCGCCGGCCAGGTTCTTTCCATGGGGGGGACGACTGCCCCGGTTTCTATTGCCTCCGGGGGTGTTAAAGGAGACTTCAACGGAGACAGCACCTATGATCTTGCGGTGGCCAATAATACCACTAAAACCGTATCGATCTACTTAGGAACAGGGACGGCCACAGCAGGATCAATTCCAAATCCGGCATTTCAAACAACGCCGGTATATAGCGTGACCTTAACAGACGGTCCGACCGCTGTGGCGGCCGAAGACTTTAATAAAGATGGAAAGATAGATCTGGCGATTGCCGTCGTTGGGGCCACAGGGAATGTCTTGATCTATGCCGGAGACGGAGCCGGGCATTTTACCGGGCCTGTTACGACCATACCGGTTAATATTTCCACGGCAGTTTCTCCGACAATTACCTCGGTTACGCCCAATTCAATGAATTGCATAGGACTCCCGGTGGATGTCACGATCGTCGGGACCAATTTGTTTGACGGGTCAACCACCTTTGCTCTGGACGATGGGACGCCTCTTTCAGTCTTGTCGACTTCTACCGACTCGACAACGGTTGTGGCCAGAATCCCTTCCAGTGCTCATTCGGGGAATCGTCAGGTTATAGCGACATTGGGAACGGAAGTTGCCTCCAGCCCGATTACGATTAATCCGCGCACGATTTCGATTTACAGCGTGGGTAGCCCGGTGGTTTTGGGAGGCGCCGGTTCGATTGATATTTATGCTTCTAGCGGATCTCCATTTATTTCAGGAGCGGGGATCACGATAGGTCCGTTAACGGGAACCCCCCATTTATATGGAGTGACGGCGGCTGGAACAACCGCGACAGCGGCCAACCCCTGGGTCTGGGTGAACAGCGGTCTGGTGAGATTCTACTGGGATGGCACATCCCTTCCCGCCGGAACTTATGATGTGACCGTTGCAAATTATGATACTTGCGGCGGTGTTGCCACAAAAACCGGCGGTTTCCAAGTGCTCTCGACGCCGCCTCTGCCTGCGATTACCACTCTGAGTCCCACTTCAGGAACCTATGGCGTGGGGACAGGAAGCGTGATCACCATCTCCGGGTCAAATTTTGTAGAGGGCGCCACGATTACCATGGGGAGTATATCTGGAACAGCGGTCAGCCTCCCCTCTGGTGCTGCAGGAGCGCTTAATCCTTTTGTTTTTGTGAACAGCGGGTCACTTAGATTATTTTGGGACCCCTCCTCGTTAGTCCCTGGAACTTACAGTGTCACGGTGACCAATCCTGCATCATCCGGCGGATTGTCTGGCACAAAAACGTCTGCTTTCACAGTTCTAACTGCAACGCCGACGATTTCACTCATCTCTCCGGCCTCTTTCCCGGCTGGAGTCGCCGACCGGGTGATTTCGGTTTACGGCTCCAATTTTGTAGCGGGAGCGTCGGTTTCTGTGGGAAGTCTATCAGGCGTTACAGTGAACCGGGATGGTTTAACGGCTGACGCGACACATCCCTTTGTATGGATGAGTAATGCACGATTGGATGTTTTTGCCCTGAAATCAACATTCACGATGGGGACGTATGCCGTTACCATCACGAACCCTGCAATCGCAGGGGGGCTTTCGGTAACCCAGGCCTCCGCTTTAACGGTGACAGCAGCCCAACCGGCCATTACCAGTGTGCTTGCCTCTTCCGTTGTATATGGAAGCAGCAGCCGCGCCATTACCATTACAGGCTCCAATTTTGTTGAAGGTGCGACGATTACCGTCGGAACGCTTTCAGGAACGATCGTGGCTTCTTCTTCGGCGACCGCGACGACCCCATTTGTTTACACCAGCCAGTATCAAATTTCATTCTACTGGCCCTTTACCTCTCTGAGCGTCGGTGCATATAACGTCGTAGTAACCAATCCTGCATCGGTTGGGGGACTTTCGGTAACCCAGGCGAACGGCTTTACGGTGACTGCTCCGCAGCCAACGATCACGAGTCTGGTCCCGAGTAGCGTGATACGCGGGGTTACGGCAAGCCGTCCGATAACTATTAATGGGACAAATTTTGCGCCCGGGGCGACGATTACGGTGGGAACGCTTTCAGGAACGACGGTGATTTCGACCACTTCAGCAACCGCCGGGAACCCCTTTGTCTTTATCGCCAGCACGGTGCTTTCATTCTACTGGCCCAATACCTCTTTGCCGGTCGGCACTTATAACGTGACGGTGACGAATTCTACCGCGGCCGGGGGTTTAACGACAACCCTCGTTGGAGGTTTTGTCGTGCAGTAGGAGCTGGTTTTTCAATAAATGATTTTGAAGTATGAGTAAAAACTAAAAGAGCCTGGACGAAAAATCCAGGCTCTTTTAGTTTAATCTTCAGAATTTTCAGGAGGCAGGAAACTTTTTTAGAGACTAATTTTGTTCAAGCTCGAAAGTAAAGTCGAGCTTTTTCCCTGGAGGGATTTCAATTTCTTTTTCTATCGACCCAAACGCTTTATGCCAAATCGATAAATTATATTTACCGGGGTCAAGCTCTGGCAAATGAAAAGAACCGTTGAGATCGCTGAGTGTGTAAACAGGAGTATCCAGGACCGCGATAAATGATTTCATAAAAGGATGCATTACACATTTAATCTGAATCAGACCTAATTGATCAATTCTTCTGACAAAATTACCGTTTGCTGGAAGAGGTAGAGTAAATAGGACCTGGTCTTTCTTGGAAAATTGTAAAACATGGAGTATCGGATCTGAATTCTTGATACTCAAACTATTATCAATCGGTATTGCTGTGACATACGGTTCAAAATGGCACTTTTTGCTAACCAGGTAAATTCTCTTGTCTGCCTCTGAAGGTTTCATTCTCTCAGTTTTCTTTTTAAGGCTTATGACGGCATTTTTTACACCTTTATTTTCAAAATTAACTAAGGTTTCCTCCAAATAAATCGATCCACAAACTTCTGGATCCGTATTAACAGGAACAGAATCACGCGGAGGAATCGTTCCAAAATATCGAACGGTACCCGCCACAGATCCTTTTTCCTCCGCGCCAAATAGAATCGAGTGAGAGAGAAACAGGACGAAAAACTCGGTCACAAGGAAAAGGAAAGCAGTTTTAAAAAAATATTTCATCATAAGAAATACTTTCAATTCGGGACAAAATAGGATCCATAAGTAACGATGAGCAATGGATTTTATAGGTGAAATGTATGGTGCCGAAGGCCGGACTCGAACCGGCACGCCCGTCGCCAGGCGAGGGATTTTAAGTCCCTTGTGTCTACCAATTCCACCACTCCGGCAAAAGAAAATTTTAAGGCAAAAGTTGAAAAAGAATACTTTAAAACTTCTTTTAACCCCTGTCAAGATTTTTAAAGGATAAGGTTCCGCTCTTTTGCCAGCTTTTGCTTGATCATCTGAAACATTCTGTTGTAGTCGATCTCTCCTTTGTCGATCTGACCGGCGTAGGCTTTCATGATTTCCCGGATTTCCTGATTTAACGCCTCCTCCGCCATTAAATCTTCGGTGAAGATATTTTCGATGAGAGAAATCAGCTTTTCTTTTTCAATCAGAGGTTTAATCATTTTTTGGTTTGTCAGGTGCGAAACGATGTTTTTTGAGAGGAGAGAGATTTGATTTTTACTTAACCGCAATGGGGCCTCCCGGATTTTTTGTTTTAGGTTAGACGGTTATCACCGGACTGATATAATTCTGCCAGGTCAGATGGAGCGATGTGACGGCGTCCTGCGAAAATTCCCTGATGGCATGGGATGCCATTAAATGGGCAATTTCGTATGAATTATTGGCCTGGCTCAAATGGGCCAGATAGACATGATAGAGGCCGGGATGGAGGAGCTGTTTTAAAAGGAGGGTGGAATCGTGGTTGGAGAGGTGGCCGTATTGCCCCCGGATTCTCTCTTTTAAAGAGGTATGATACGGCCCTTTTTCGAGTAATTCCAGGTCATGGTTGAATTCCAGCACCAGAACATTGGACCCTTTCAGCGCTTCGATCACGGTTGGGACGACCATTCCAAGGTCGGTGACGATTCCCACTTTCCACTCTTCGACTTGAAGGGTAAAACAGACGGTGTCGGCGGCATCGTGAGGGACTGAAAAGGGAAGAATCCGGAAATCCCTGACCTGAAACGGTTCGTTGGTTTGAAATTCAACAAGGTTGTCTGCCTTATCGAGGAATTTAGAGGCTTTTCTGGTTTTTTCGTTGGTATAGCAGGGGAGACCATATAAACGGGTGATCGACTTGATCCCCTGGGCATGATCGGCATGCTCATGGGTCAACAGGACGGCATTAATCTGTTTGAGGGAGACCCCCAGAGCGGAGAGCCTTTCTTCTGTTCGGGCGGCATTAAACCCGGCATCGATGAGCAGGCGTGTCCGAGGGCTTTCAACGTATATGGAGTTCCCCTGACTGCCGCTTCCGAGAACACAGACCCGCAGGTTGTTAATCGGACGTCCCCCTGATTATTTTATGATGGTTGTTGATCATGCTTAATTCGGTCCGAGCGAGCGAATAAAAGAGACGACGTTCCATCGGTCCTGCAGAGATAACGATTTTTCCCAGGCGGGCATTCCGCTCCCGTTCCCGCCACTGGTGATTTTGTTAAATAATTCCTGATCGGTTTTTGAATCCTGATATTTTTTGTCGGTAAAAACGGGCATTCTCGCCCCAGGTCCCAGGCCCGCCCCTTTTTTCCCATGGCAGGAGGAGCAGTATTTTTCAAAAATAACCTTGCCTTTTCTGGGGTCGCCGTTTAAACCCGTTTGCCCTGTTAAAAAGAACATTCCCGCAAGGGTGATGCCGACAGCCAGCAAGGTCTTTTTCATCTTGTCTCTCCGAAAAGATATTCATAAACCGATCAACGATTTATTTGACCAATGATCCTGCCGCGCCAAAGAGGTATTTGAGGTCTTCGTCATCGAGTGTCATGCCTCCTCCGACAAAACTGGTTTTGAGTCCGGCGTTGAGCATCTGGTCATACCCCGTTTGCAGGAACAGGTATTTGTAAAAGTGGTAAGAGGCCGTTGTTTTTAAATGCGGATTGGGGCTCTGGGGGTCGACGCTGTTGAAATCCCATAGATCGACTCCCAGCCGGAACCGGTCGTCGAAGACCATATATCCGGCCCCCACGCCGAACGAATTTTCAACCAGTCCGAGATGGATGTCTATTCCGTTGAATCGCCTTCCCATTTCCAGGCTGAATTTTAATTTTCGTTCTGTCGTGAGCCGGGTGGTCGTGGTTGATACCCCTCCGACCGTGGTCGTCTGGGAGGATTGGTTGACTGTCCCTCTCGGATCATCCACCACTTCAAGGAGGTAATATTTGTCGGCCCGGGGTTCTAACCGGACAGAAAAATAACCTTTATTTTTTTGCGTGGTGTCTGTTTGATATTCATTCCGGAGTCCGACCGAGGTTTTAAACCGGTCGATCCGTCCGAGGGTATTATTCAGGCTCTCCAGGGCGGTGTTGATCCGCTGGTAGGCTTTTTCGTCAGTGACCAGTTTTCCGATGGTCCCTTCCCCATTATTGACCTTTTGCGTGATTTTCTGGATGTTGTCCATCGCCGAGTTTAATTTTTCATAAAGCTGGTCGTCTTTGAGGAGTTTTCCGATGGTTCCTTTGCCGGCTTCCAGGTTGGAGGCGACCCGTTTCAGGCTGTCGACCAGATCGGGAACATCATCGTTGATGAATTCGGAAAATTCTTTTAAGTTGCTGATCGTTTCTCCGACAGAGTCCTGGTTGTTCACGATGAGTTCATCGAGATGCTGGCTGAACTTCCTGAAATTGGTCAGAATCGATTTCAGGTCTTCTTCCCCCTGTTTGGTCCCGATGACCTCCCTCAGGGAAACCGTGACGGCCTTGATGTCGCTTCCGACTTCAGAAAACTTTGCGACGAGCGCTTCTATATCCCCCAGGGTCTCGCTTTCAGCGAGGGTGTCTCCGTCGTTCAGATAATTTTTTTCTTTGCCGGAGATCAGTTCGACATATTTTTCACCCAGCAACCCCGCGGAACGGATAATCGCTTTTCCTCCTTTGCGGATACGGTATTCAGGATGAATTCTAAAAGTGACGCGCGCTTTGCCATCGGTCAATTCGAGTTGTTCGACTTTTCCCACTTCGACCCCGGCCAGGCGGATGGGCGTTTTCTGATCGAGGCCGGCGGCTGAATCAAACACCACGAAAACGCGGTACCCTTTTTCTTTGCCGAGGCGGAACAGGCCGATTTGCATCGACATATAGGCCAGTACGACGGCGCCTAAAATGACCACCAAACCGACCCTGGCTTCTGTCGTAAAACCTTTCAATTAGCTCTTTCTCCCGGCAGGCTGGCTGCTGAAGGGAACTTCCAGGCGTTTCGTCATTCTATTTCTTGGTCTCCCGTTCAACCGGCGGTAATGGGGCCGACCGACGACCCGGTGACAAATTGACGCACCACCGGATCTTCGCTGTGTTTAAACTCTTCGGGGGTGCCGATCCGGTGGATTACCCCCTGATATAACAGCGCAAGCCGGTCCCCGATTTTAAAAGCGCTGGTCATATCATGCGTAATAGCAACCGAGGTCGCGTGAATTTCATGTTTAAGTTTGATGATCAGTTCATTGATAACATCGGCCATGATCGGGTCCAATCCGGTTGTCGGTTCGTCATACAGGATGATTTCGGGGTTCATGGCGATGGCTCTGGCGAGACCGACCCGTTTTTTCATTCCTCCCGAAAGCTCCGACGGCATTTTGTCTTCAATATTTTTTAACCCCACCATCGCAAGTTTTTCGGTCACCCTGTTCCGGATTTCGGCTTTGCTCAGCGAGGTATGCTCCATGAGGCCGAACCCGACGTTTTCCCAGACGGATAAAGAGTCAAACAGCGCGGCGCCCTGAAACAGCATCCCGAATTTTTTACGGATTTCGTTCAGCTTTTCTTCCCGGAGATGAATAATTTCGGTTCCGTCGATCAGAATGGTTCCCTGGTCCGGTTTCAACAGGCCCATGATGATTTTTAAGAGGACGCTCTTTCCGGTGCCGCTCCCCCCCAGGACCACCATGCTTTCTCCCTTTTCGATGGTCAGGTTGACCCCGGAAAGGACATGGTGGCTGTTGAAAGACTTATGAATATCAACCACTTCGATCATTGTTTGAAGAGAAGCATGGTTAAGAAATAATCCGAAACCAGAATCAGGATCATCGAGATGACCACGGCGCCCGTTGTGGCTTTTCCGACTCCGACAGCTCCCCCCTCTGTGTTAAATCCCTTGTACGAACAGACGACGGAAATCAAGATACCAAACACGCATGCTTTAAGCAAGCCCCCAAAAATATCGTTGGCTTCAAGGAATTCGGTCGTTCTTCGGATATAGATGACGGGGTTGGCCTGGAGGTACTGGACCGAAATAAAATAGCCTCCCACGATGCCGATCATGTCGGCAAAGACGGTCAGAATCGGGAGCATGATGAGCCCGGCAAACAGGCGGGGAATTATCAGATACTTCACGGGGTTGACGGCGAGGGTGCTCAGGGCGTCGATCTGTTCGGTGACCCGCATCGTTCCCAGCTCCGCCGCCATGGCGGCCCCTGCCCGGCCCGCGACGATGAGGCCGGTTAAGACCGGGCCCAGTTCGCGGGTCAGAGAAAGAGCGACCACGGTGCCTACAAGGTTTTCGGCGTGAAACCGCTTGAATCCGGTATAACTTTGCAGGGCGAGGACCAGTCCGGTCGAAAGCGACGTGATGAGGACCACGGGAATAGATTGAACGCCGATGACCTCCATCTGCTGGATAATATTCTTAAAATAAACCGGCGGCATAAACGTCCACCGCAAGGCCTGTGAAAAGAGGAGTGAGGCCTCCCCCACTTTTTTCAATACCTCTATGGCGCGATGCCCTATTTTTTCCAGCCAGGAAATCATGCGAGCTCCTTATATACCCGTGGAACTCTTTTACTAATGCTGCAGAGGATTTCGTAGGGAATGGTGCCGACCCAGCCGGCAACCTCTTCGGCGGAAATGAAATCGTTCCCCTGTTTTCCGATCAGAACCGCCTCATCTCCGATATCGACCTCCGGCAGGCCGGTGACATCGATCATGATCATGTCC
>JACQBY010000072.1 GCA_016201875.1 Nitrospirota bacterium | reverse complement strand
CTTCTTCTTTTAATCCTTTTTGGCTGGTTTCAAAGTATTCCTTCAACTCCTGTTCAAATAAATGGATTTTTCCAACAGGCACATCGTCGAGGTAACCGTTGACGCCGGCGAAAATAATCAACACCTGCATTTCCGCCGACAGCGGCCGGTATTGATCCTGTTTTAAGAGCTCGACCATCCGGACGCCCCTTGCCAGCTGGGCCTGAGTCGCTTTATCAAGGTCCGATCCGAACTGGGCAAATGCCGCCATCTCGCGGTACTGGGCAAGATCCAGACGGAGGGTCCCCGAAACCTGTCTCATGGCTTTAATCTGCGCCGATCCTCCGACCCTGGAAACTGAAAGCCCGACGTTAATCGCAGGCCGGATTCCCGAATAAAAAAGATCGCTGGCCAGATAAATCTGGCCGTCCGTAATGGAAATGACGTTGGTCGGAATATAGGCCGAAACGTCTCCGGCCTGGGTTTCAATAATGGGAAGGGCCGTTAAAGAACCCCCTCCCCGGGCCTGGCTTAATTTTGCGGCCCGCTCCAGCAGGCGGGAATGGACATAAAACACATCTCCGGGATAAGCTTCGCGTCCCGGGGGCCTTCTTAATAAAAGCGAAAGCTGCCGATAGGCGACCGCATGTTTTGAAAGATCGTCATATATAATCAGCGCATGCCGCCCCTTATCTCTGAAATATTCTCCCATCGATACCCCGCTGTAGGGGGCCAGAAACTGCATTGACGCGGGATCGCTGGCGCTGGCGCAAACCACAATGGTGTATTCCATGGCTCCGGAATCTTCGAGGGTTTTCACCACGCGGGCCACAGTCGATTTTTTCTGACCAATGGCCACATAGATGCAGATCATGTTCTGCCCTTTTTGATTGATCATCGTATCGACCGCAATCGCTGTTTTTCCGGTCTGGCGGTCGCCGATGATCAACTCTCTCTGCCCTCTGCCGATCGGGATCATCGCGTCAATCGCTTTAATGCCGGTCTGCATCGGCTCCTTGACCGATTGGCGGTCGACAATTCCGGGGGCAACCACCTCGATTTTTCCTTTTACTTTTGAAGCCACCGCCCCTTTTCCATCGAGAGGCTCTCCTATCGCGTCCACCACTCTGCCGATTAAAGCGTCGCCAACCGGGACCTCCGCAATGCGGCCTGTCCTTTTAACCCGGTCCCCTTCCTTGATTTTCTGGTCATCCCCTAAAATCACCGCTCCGACATTATCCTCTTCGAGGTTCAAAACGATACCATAAATCCCTCCGGGGAATTCGATCAGCTCTCCCGACATCGCCTGTTCAAGGCCATAGACTTTCGCGATCCCGTCGCCCACCTGAAGGACGGAGCCAATTTCGGCAATATCGGCGGTCCGGTCAAAATCTTTGATCTGTTGTTTGAGTATCGCTGTAATTTCTTCGGCTTTTATTTGCATGAACACTCCCTTTGAACCCGCCCGGGGGATCCTCTCCCGGATAAGGTGTTTTTCTTTTATGGCCTTCGGGCCATTGTTATCCGATCAGGCTGTTCCTGAGATGAAAAAGCCTGGCCTGAAGGCTGGCGTCAAAAACCTTCGACCCGACCTGCATCATCATCCCACCCACGATTGAAGGAGAAACTCTGACGGTTAACATGATCTTCTGTTGAAAGGCCCCCTCCAGTTTTCTGGTCACGGCCCCCTTTTGATCATCGGTTAAACTCATCGGAACCGTAAGAATCACATCGACCGTTTTTGTCAGGCCTGCTTTCAATGTCCGGATCTCTTCGACAATTTCAGGAAGGTAAACCAGTTTGTTCTTTTTGATTAAAATAGAAAAAAAATTCTTCAGATACGGGTTGATCCCGGAAGTCTCCCCCTCTTTTGAACAGGAGTCAACGATTCCGCGGAGGACTTTTTTCTTTTCTTCGATGCCAAACGAAGGATTAAAAAGGGTATTTTTGAGAATGGGATTTGCCTGGATGGTCTCGGAGAGATTCTCGACCAGGTCAAGGCTTTTAAAAAACGCGGGGACTCCCTTTGCTTGAGAATAGGCCAGATCAAACAACGCTTTGGCGTATCTTTTGGCGACAATATGCTTTAGCACAAGAATCCCCTCTTTCGCTTAAATTAAAGCGGAAAAGTTATCATGTCAGGGTCCAAAAGTCAATTTCAAAATCGGGGTTATCAAAGGGAGGGGGAATGTCTCTGTATTATGTTCGGTTTTATTCATCATCCCATTTCCAGTTTTTTGTAAACGGCGTTCTATGAGGATTGGCTTTGACCGTTAACACCTCTACCGATTCCACCTCTTTTTCATCCTTCAGGTCGAAGTCCACCCACAATTCGTCATTTTCAATCATCTGGTTTTGAAGGAGCCTCCAATGCTCATTTTTTAAGGAATCTCCGGGGGGAATGGCATACCGGTATGTTTTTTTCTTTCCCTGATCGACCACCTCGAGGCCGTCCCGCCCATAACGGCGGACCACTTCATCCACGGTTAAGGAGGCCGGGATTAATTCAAAATGGATTCCAAACGCCTGCTCCTTAAAATCGAGATTGGTATAGGTTAAAGATAGATATTCATACCCATGCCACCGGTCTTTGAATAAAAATTTGGCCGTTACGGAAGATTTTGCCTCTTCTTTTTCAGCTTTTTCCCACTCGGCCAGAGCCGCGGCCTCTCGTTTCTTTTCCGTTTGAGATCCACTCTGTCGGAAGCGATCGATCAGTAACTCCCCTTCCGCCCATTGGATCCACTCTCTGGAGTTTTTAATTTTACTCTCTTCTCCAAACCGTTTCAGAACCTTACCGGCCTCTTCCCAATCCAAAAAGTCAGCGGAAAATGCGGTTTGATGACCCATCGGGATTAAAAAAATAAGCCCTATTAAAAAACTTAACCTTCTGGTTTTCATCTCTCTCCATGATGATGTTTATTTTGGGTACTTACTACTACAGCGGATTTTTTACAAATATGCCCATTTATCCGTCATTCCGGCATGTTTTAAGCCGGAATCCAGTGACTTTGCTTACGTATTTTCTTGAAAACACTTGGATTCCCGATAG
>JACQBY010000071.1 GCA_016201875.1 Nitrospirota bacterium | reverse complement strand
CCGCACTGGCAAAGCCAGTTGCCTCACTTTGCTCATCTATCTATCCTATATTTGGGGGCCTTCGTAAAAAACACTCAATGCCCCCAATCCCCGCGTTCCGCACTGGCAAAGCCAGTTGCCTCACTTTGCTCATCTATCTATCCTATATTTGGGGGCCTTCGTAAAAAACACTCAATGCCCCCAATCCCCGCGTTCCGCACTGGCAAAGCCAGTTGCTTCTCTTTATACCATGAAAGTCTCAAATCATAAAGGGGTCGATGCCAACCAGCCACCACGTAATCAGCTGCATCGTAAAAAAAAGATAATGGGAAACGAGTCCAAGCGGATTGAGGAACAGGAGCGCCATAACGATAAGGATCCCGTAAGGCTCAATCCCGCTCAGCATGGCAGAGTAGCGATGCGGGAGAAGCCCTACCATAACTCTTCCCCCGTCAAGCGGAGGGATCGGGATCATATTAAAGACCGCAAGGATGACGTTCCATTTGACTGCCGCCAGCAGCATCAGCCCGATCGGAACCCCTAAAGCCATACCGGGCTGGTTTAAAAATGTAAAATGGTTTGAGGAATGGATATATTTAAAGATGTCCGGAAAAAACCCGGTCATCAAACGGAACAGAAACCCTGCCGCACCGGCAATCGCCAGGTTAATTCCGGGGCCCGCGGCGGCAACCAGGATCATGTCCCGTTTGGGGTTTCTTAGGTTGCCAAAATTTACAGGGACAGGTTTGGCCCCTCCGAAAATAAACGTTCCGTGGGAGAGGATCATGGTCACAATGGGAAAAATGATCGTCATCATCGGATCGATGTGGGAAATCGGGTTTAAGGTCAGCCTCCCCTGAAGACGGGCCGTCGGGTCTCCCAGTTTATTGGCGACCCATCCATGGGCCGTTTCATGAAGGGTAATGGCAAAAAGGATCGGAATGGCTGAAACAGCGATTTGGGCGAAGATCGGAAAGAACGCTTCCATAGCCTAAGTGGCTCTAACCATAACGAGAACTTCGTCGGGATTGATTTTATCTCCTTCAGCGACATAAATCGCTTTGACTTCCCCGGAAATCGGGGTATGGACCTCATTTTCCATCTTCATCGCTTCGACGATCAGGATGGTCTCCCCTTCGCGGACCTTATCCCCCACCTGGACTTTGACCTTCATGACGGTCCCCGGCATGGCCGCCGTAATATCCCCCTGCTGGGCCGCTTTTGGACGGGTCGATCTTCCCCCCACTTTTTTATCGATCCGCCCCTCTTCGCTCGGAACAATCTCGACAAGAGACTCCACCATCACCTCTTCGAGCTGGTCATCGAGATAGATAAAATAGGGTCTTCCCCCTTCTCCCTGATGCCCCATCCCCCCCACCTTGACATGATAGGTCTCGCCATGGACTTTAATATTAAACTCGCTCGGCGCCAACAGCGGCGCCGGAGGGGCCGTCTGGTCGGTTTTCGCCGGTTCGGGAACGGGCTTATTGGTTTTTCCCTGCTCCCTGAGCAAAAAGAATTCCTGGGCGATTTTAGGAAAAAGGGTGTAGCTGATCAGGTCCTCAACGTTTTTTAATTTATCTTTTAGTTCTTTTTGATTTTTTTCCAGTTCGGGCTCAAGATAATCGGCCGGCCTCCCCTCAACAATCTCCTCATCGGATACGGCCCGTTTTCTCACCTCCTCATTTATCGGCGCGGGAGGTTTTCCATAAAGTCCCTTGAGGAAGTTCCGCGTCTCGGTGGTAATCACTTTATATCGTTCCCCGGTGAGGACATTCAAGGTCGCCTGGGTTCCGACGATCTGGCTGGCAGGCGTCACCAGCGGAGGGTAGCCCAGATCTTTTCTGACCTTGGGCACCTCATCCAGAACCTCTTTCATCCGGCCAAGAGCCTTTTGTTCGTTTAATTGGGAAGCGAGATTCGAGGTCATCCCTCCCGGGATCTGATAAATCAACACGTTCGGGTCGACTCCGGTAAAGTCCGATTCATAGCTTTTGTATTTCTTCCGGATCTCTTTGAAATATTCCGCGATTTCTGCCAGAAGGTTCAGATCGAGCAACGGATCGAACGGCCCTCCTTTTAAAATATTGACAAACACTTCGGTCGGCGGCTGGGAAGTTCCGTTGGCCAGAGAAGAAATCGCCCCGTCGATGATATCAATCCCCCCTTCAATCGCCATTAAATTGGTGGCGACAGCCATCCCGCTGGTATCATGGCTGTGGAGGTGGAGAGGGACCGAAGTGGCTTTTTTAATTTTCTCAACGAGCTCAAGCGCAATGTAAGGAGAGAGAATCCCCGCCATATCCTTGATGCAGATCGTGTCGGACCCCATATCCTCAAGCCGTTTGGCCATATCAACAAACGAGTCGATGGAATGGACGGGGCTGACCGTATAACAGAGCGCCCCTTCGACTTTTCCACCATATTTTGTGGTCGCCTTGATGGCCGTTTTGATATTTCTGAAATCATTTAATGCGTCAAAAATACGGAGGATCTGAATCCCGTTTGAAATGGCCAGCTCAACGAATTTTTCAACCACGTCATCGGCATAATTCCGGTATCCGACAATGTTCTGTCCTCTTAGTAACATTTGAAAAGGGGTTTTCGGCATAAGCGTTTTAAGTTTTCGAATCCGCTCCCAGGGGTCTTCATTCAGGTAACGGAGAGCGGCGTCAAAAGTGGCGCCGCCCCACATTTCGATAGACCAGTAGCCGATCTGGTCTATTTTAGGGGCAATCGGGAGCATATCTTCCGTTCTTAACCGGGTGGCGATTAAAGACTGATGCGCATCCCTGAGCGTGGTATCGGTCATTTTAACCGGTTTTTTAGTTTTTTTAGAATTCACTGGAATTTCCCTTTTTTATGAACGAATGGCCATGCTGTTGGACCTGGAGTGGGCGACAATTGCCGCAGAAATGGCAATGACCAGATCTCTTGGATCTTCTTCGTGGCCGTAAACCAGCCGGTCAAAATTATTTTGAATATAGTTCGTGTCAAACTTTCCTTCCCGAAACTCCGGGTCGAGCATGATCTTCTTATATAAAGGGATGGTGGTTTTAACTCCCCGGATGACATATTCATCGAGAGAACGGTACATCCGGTCGACGGTCTCCTCCCAGGTTAATCCCTTGACGGTCAACTTGGCCAGCAGGGAATCGTAATAGGGAGGAACCGAATATCCGCTGTAAACATTTCCGTCAATCCGGACGCCGAACCCTCCCGGGGAATAATAGGCGGTAATTTTCCCCGGTGTTGCCATAAAATTCCGCAAAGGGTCTTCGGCGTTAATACGGCACTCCATGGCAAACCCGGTTATTCTAATCTCTTTTTGCTGATAGGTCAGGGGCATCCCTGCCGCCAGTTTAATCATCTCTTTGACGATATCGACCCCGGTGATCTCCTCGGTCACCGTATGTTCCACCTGAATCCGGGTATTCATCTCAAGGAAATAAAAATTTAATTCATTGTCGACAAGAAACTCCACCGTCCCGGCCGTAACATATTCCGAAGCTTTCGCCGCGGCCACGGCGGCTTCCCCCATCTTTCGCCTCACCGCTTTGGTGAGAAAAAGGGAGGGAGCGATTTCAATCAGTTTTTGATGCCTTCGCTGGATCGAGCAGTCTCTCTCTCCCAGATGGATAACATTTCCAAACCGGTCGGCAAGAATCTGAATTTCGATATGTTTTGGAGAATTAAAATATTTTTCAAGATAAATCTCGGAGCTGCCAAAAGCGGTCTGCGATTCCATCTGAATAATGGGATAGTGCCTGACCAGGTCCTCTTCGTTTAAACAAATCCGGAGTCCCCTTCCTCCCCCGCCATTTGACGCTTTTAAAATGACCGGGAACCCGATTTCTTTGGCCGCCTTGATGGCTTCATCCACAGAGTTTAAATGATTCAGAATTCCCGGCACAATCGGAATTCCGACCTTTTTCATGGTCTGCCGTGCCTGGATTTTATTCCCCATTTTACGGATGGTCTCGGCGCCCGGGCCTATAAACGTGATCCCATTTTCTTCGCAGGCCCTCGCAAAATCCGGGTTCTCGGAAAGGAAGCCATAACCGGGGTGGATCGCATCGGCCCCTTTTTGTTTGGCAAGTTCTATAATTTTATAAATATTGAGGTAACCTGCCAGGGGTCCCGGTCCGACCAGACAGGCTTCATCGGCTTTT
>JACQBY010000103.1 GCA_016201875.1 Nitrospirota bacterium | reverse complement strand
GCCAGCGTCATCTGAATATTATCGATTAAATTCGAAAAAAAAGGCCACTGTTGATACATTTCGCCGAGCAGGCGGAGATGTTCCCCTCTGTTCTGATGGATGAATGCCTCTATGGCGGAGCCAATGGGGTACCAGGCCGAAATCAGATGGCGGTTTTGCGTCCAGCTGAAGACCCAGGGGATGGCCCTCAGGTCTTCAATCCGGTGGTCCTTCTTGCGGTAAACAGGCCTCGACCCGATATTGAGAAGCCCGATTTCGGTGACGGGAGTCCCCTGATTGAAATATTGAACCAGGGCCGGGTTTTCCACCAGCTCTCTGTATCTCCGGTAAGAGATTTCGGATATGATATTAAAGGCGTTTTCATAGGTTTGTTCTTTGGCCGAAGTTCTTTGCGGCTTTAAGCTGGCCGAGATGACCCCTGCCGCCATCAGTTCAAGATGATGAAGCGCGGTACCCCTGTTTGCATACTTTGAAGAGATGACCTCTCCCTGTTCGGTGATCTTGATCTGGCCGTTTACGGTCCCCTCGGGCTGGGCTAAAATAGCTTTATGGGTGGGGCCTCCTCCGCGCCCCACGGTCCCCCCCCTGCCGTGGAAAAGTCTTAAATTCACTTTAAATTTCCGGGAAAGGGTCGTTAGTTTCTTCTGGGCGAGATAGAGCTCCCACGAAGCGGTCAGGATTCCGCCATCTTTGCTGCTGTCGGAATATCCGAGCATGATTTCCTGAATCTGGTTTCTCCCTTTTAAATAGGCTTTATACGAAGGGTGCTGATAGGCCTCTTCCATGACTGAAACCGCGTTTCTTAAATCGTCAATCGTCTCAAAAAGAGGCACAATATCGATTCTGGCGAAGTGCGGAACGGTTTGTCCGCCCATCGGCATTTCCTGATCCCAGTTCCCATATAATCCCGCCTCTTTACAGAGGACCAGGACGGTCAGAATATCGCTCAGAGAGGAGGCCATGCTGACAATATAACTCCCGATGACCTCCGGCCCCAGCGCATCCTGGGCTTTTTTGATGACATGGAACATGCTGAGGACTTCTTCTGTTTCTTTTGAAAAGGCCATTCCGACCGGGATCAAAGGCCGGATCGTCAACAACTCCCTGGAGAGCAGAGATACTTTTTCTTTTTCGGCCAGGGTTTCAAACGCAAGGTGGGTTCTGGTTTTATAAAAAACCTCATAAAGCGCTTTCCGGTGCTGGCCCGCTTCCTGCCGGATATCGAGAGCGGCGAGATGAAACCCGAATATCTGGACCTGCCGGACAAAAGGGGAGAGCAACGAGGCCGAAACGAGATCTCCTTTATTCGCGATTAAAGAACTTTGGATGAGTTCAAGCTCATGGAGCAGAGTTTGAGGAGCGTCATACCCTTTGAACAGGGAAAGCTTCTCCTGATTGACCGGTTTTCCCTCTAAAGACCATTGGTTGTAGAGTCTTGTTTCTTCAAGCTTTAGTTTGATCGTGGAGAATTTCTGGCGGTAAGGTTCATGGATATTCCGAACCGCGGTGGTTTCGGGAGCGGAACCGAAGAGCGCCATATCTTCTTCCAGGCTTTTAGCCAGTTCGGGCGTAATCGAAACGAGATGTCTCGACTGGCTGAAGTCCTGGATCAGCGATTCGATCGATTCCAGATAGAGGGAAAGAATGAAATCTTTATGGGTCCTTAATGTCCATTCTGTAATAGCCGAGGTGACATGAGGGTTTCCATCCCGGTCGCCCCCCGCCCACGATCCGAATTTTAAGAAAGGAGGGATTTCCGGAAGGGGGAGATTCGATTTTTTAAGCTCTTTTTGAAGATGGTATTCCACCTCCTGATAAAACTGGGGAATCACTTTATAAAAGGTTTCTTTAAAATAAAAAAGGATTCCCCGGACTTCTTCATAAACGGTCGGGCGTTCAAGAAAAATATCTCCCGTCTGCCAGAGGAGCGAGATTTCGTTGAGAATATCCTGCTCCAGGATTTCCATTTCCCTGGGGGTCCAGATCGGATTGAGTTTTTTGAGGATTAAAAGGTAAATTTTCCGGTATTTTCCGAGAATGATCTGCCGTTTGGCCTCGGTGGGATGGGCGGTCATCACCGGCTCAATCCACAACTGGCTCAGGAGATTGAGAAAGGCATGATAGAGTTTACTCTCCTGGCTGATAGAATTAAAACTTTCTTCAAGAGGGTGAGGCCTGTAATGGCTGTCTTTTCTCTGCTGGTCTCTCCGGGCCTGCATGGCAAAATTTTCTTCCGCGACATTGAGGAGGTGAAACGAGATATCAAACGCCCGGATAATTTTGGCCGTTTGAGCCAGGTCGAGCCCTTCAATGAGTTCGATCAGTTTCTTTTCTTTTTCGGAATCATAGCGGGAGCGGAGTTCTTTGCAGAGTTTCCTGAACCCTTCTACCCTGGCGAAGAGTTCTTCTCCCTCCTGGGCCTTGATGACCCGGGCCAGAAGGTTTTCGAGGTAATCAATGTCGCCCTGCAAACGGCTGTCCATTGAATAGGGGCTGTTTTTGCTGTTTTCCTTCATTAAGCGCCTATTATAGAGTGTTTTAGCTTCAGGTGCAACCTCCCCCCCCCTCCGGGCATCATTTAAAGTCCCGGCCTCGGGTTGAAAATCCTCAGTCTTATGATAGACTTCAATAAAGGGTTTATCCCATTTTTCAGAGGTGTTAAAGGAGTTTCCCATGGATCAGATTGACGATAAAACCGTTCTTTTAACAGGCGCGAAGCAGGCTGACGAAATGCAGGTCATCTGGTCAAAGGCCGATGTGGTCCGGGCCATTTCAGGCAAAACAAAAATTGTTCCTCCTGAGAAAGCCTATTCACTTAAAGTTATCGAAGGCGCTGACAGAGGGAAAGTCTTTCCGCTCGAAAGGAAAGAGCGGTTTTGCATAGGACGCAGCGGGGGGGATCTGGTCATCAAGGATCCGAAGATTTCAAAGGTCCATTGCGTGATTGAGTTTTATGACGGGATCGTGGTCATCAAAGATATGAACAGCACCAATGGGACCCTTCTGAATCAAATGGTACTGGCGGAAGACTTCATTAAAGATGGGGATAGACTTCAGGTCGGGAATACGACTCTGGTTTTTCAGGGGAATAAATAAAAAAGATGAAAATGCTGGACCAGCTTTTTCAAGAGCTTTCTCTGGTTTATCAAGCCTTTCTTAATGATAATCCCCAGCTGCGCGATTTTATCGAGGAATTTACCCAACAGGCCGGCTGGATCTGGGGTGAAATTGTCCGGACAACCCCTGCTTCATTAAAGATGACGTTACTCATTCTGACAGCGCTGGCAGCGGCATTGATCTTTTCCCGGATTTTTATCGACTCGCTGGTGGTGAGCTGGATTCTAAAAATTCTTCCAAAATCCCTTTACCGGAAGACCCTGATCAAAAGAGCCGAACGATTCGCGAAGAATCACAAATATCTGATCGCGGGAAAGTTATACGAAGCCGTGAACGAACATTCCCGCGCGGCCGCCATGTATATCAAAGGGGATGATTTCCTTCAATCGGCCAGGGTTTATGTTAAAATAGATAAATTTCGGGAGGCCGCCCGCATTTACGAAGAAGGGAAAGTGTTCAAAGAGGCCGCACAATGTTACGAAAAAGAGGGGCTTTTCGCCAAAGCGGGAGAAATGTACGAGAAGATAAAAGACTTTCCCCGTGCGGCGGTCAATCTCGAAAAACAGGTCGAAGGACTCGAAAAAGAACCGTCATCCCCGGAAAACAACAAGAAAATCGAGGAGGTTTCCGCCAGAGGGGGAGAGTATTTTTTAAAATCCAGAAACTATCTCTCTGCGGGGCCGTTGCTTGAAAAAGCGCGTCTGTTCGACCAGGCGGCATTTGCCTGGTCAAAAGCCAAAAACCCGCTTTCCACCGCGAAATGTCTGGAAATGGGGTCTAAATTCAAAGATGCCGCGAAAATTTATATGGCAGAGGGAAAACTCGAAGAGGCCGCAAACTGTTTTGAAAAAGGAGGAAGCTTTTTTGAGGCGGGGGATATTTTAAATAGTCTCGGGAATACCGATCGGGCGATCAGCCAGTATCAAAAGGTGACTTCCCAGTCAAAGAATTATGATCAGGCCTCTCTTATTCTGGGGGACCTTTTCCAGAAAAAAGGGATGCTCGGTCCCGCGAAGGAAAAATATCAAAAACTGATCGAGCGAAAAGGGGTGTCGCGTGAAAACCTTGAGACCTTTTATAATCTGGCGCTTTTGACTGAAACGACCGGAGATTTGCACGAAGCGATTTCTCTCTTTGAAAAGATTATCGCGGAAGATGTCAGCTATAAAGATGTTTCCGCCCGGCTGGAGCAGTTAAAGGAAAAAGCCAAAATAGCCTCTGAATTGACTCCGGAGGAGAGCGAGGCCCATACCGTGACCAACCGGTATAAAATCATCGGAGAATTGGGCCGCGGAGGGATGGGGATTGTTTACCGTGCCGAAGATACCGTGTTAAAAAGGATCGTTGCCTACAAGAGCCTCCCCGATACCTTCAAGAACAACCCTCAGTTTCTGGAAAGTTTCATGCAGGAGGCCCGGACGGCCGCGGTGTTAAACCATCCCAATATTGTGACCATTTATGACACGGGGAGAGTGGGGAATAATTATTATATTACCATGGAATATGTTGATGGCATCACGTTAAAGGACCTTTTAGTAAAAACCAGAGGCCCCGTTCCGATCCATATTGTCATGGGAATCGCGCGCCAGCTCTGCCTCGGTCTGGAATATGCCCACGACAGGAGCGTGATTCATCGCGATATCAAACCGGCCAATCTGATGCTGACCCGTGATAAAATAGTGAAGATCATGGATTTTGGTCTGGCCCGCCTGCTGGATGAAGGGGCATGTGAAAAGACGACTGTTAAAGGGACCCCCTATTATATGTCCCCGGAACAGATCCTGGGGAAAAATGTAGATGCCTCTACCGATCTCTATGCCCTCGGCTGTACGCTCTATCATCTGCTGGCGGGGAGGCCCCCTTTTATGGAAGGGGATATTTACTATCACCACATGCATTCAACGGCGGAGTCTCCAAAAAAATATCATGATAAGATACCCGATTCCCTGGCGAATATCGTCATGAAGTGCATCGAGAAAGATAAAACGTCCCGTTATCATAAACCGAAAGAAATATCAGATGATCTTTCCCGGGTCTCCCAGGATGAGGTGAAAACCGCTTGAATCTGGAAATCAATATCCCTTCAATAAAAACTTTTTTTGAAAAGAAAAAGTTTTCAATTTCCCTTGTCAACAGCATGTTTAAAAAAATACATGAAAAGAAAGAGGAACGGATTGATTTGATGGTGGGGGAGACTCAATCAAAAAATATCTATCTGGTGATCCAGGAGGGAGAGCCGATCGGCCAGTTTTATATCGAAAATAAATCCTTTAAATCGATTACCGGGCGGGATTATTTTAATCTCCTTCAGACGCTTCCCAACAGTTTCCTTTCCTATTATACAATCGACCCTGTTTTTGCCAAATGTCTCTTGATCCCTTCGCAGAATAAGCCGGTTTATAAAGGGGCTGTGATCGAAAAAGATCTTAAAAAAAAGATAGAGACCATTCAAAATGATCAGGGTGAAAATATGATCTTTCTGAAAGAAAATAACGAGGTCAACTTTTTCTATTTCAAATATGGGAGAGGTGTGGAATCTTACTTCCATCAGAAGCACAGGAAACCGTCTGAAAGCGCCGTGGGGGATCAGTTTTTGGTCTATGTTCTCGGCCGGGATGTTTCATTATTGACGATGGAGGTTTACCACAACCCTAAAATTGCTCCTTTGTTGAACCCTTCTTTAACGAAAGAGGCGATTGCGGAAGGGGTCGTTGAGTTTTTCCAGAAACAGAAACATGAGCCGACGCCGGCCCATGCGCTTGATTTTGAACCGGACCATGCGGCTCCTTCCGCGGTTCCGCCTCCCTCTTCGCCGCCGGAAAAAGAAGAGGCGGGAGCCATCACCCAGCCTCCAAAAGGGAAATGGTATTTTGAGCTGGTCGGGGGAGAACAGATGGGGCGAAGAACGGGATTGAAAAAAAACCAGCTCACCATCGGGAGAATGAAAACCGATATCATGCTGAGCGACGCGAAAATCTCCAGACAGCATGCCGTGATCGAGTGGACCGAGCAGGGATGCCGCTTTACCGATCTGGGGAGCACCAACGGAAGTTTCATCAACGGCCAGCCGGTTAAAACCCAAATCCTGAAACCGGGAGATATTATCCGCCTGGGCGGGACGCTGATCAAAGTCATCGTCGAGTAGGGGTTCTCTCCTCCCTGGTCTACGGGTCAGGGGGACAGCCCTCTCTCCGTAAAAGGGGACAGGCTACTTTTTCTTAATTCGTCCTCATCTTATTCATGAAAAAGTAGCCTGTCCCCTTTTATGCCTCCCGGATCAGGTTTAAAGATTATCCATTGTTTTTTGCGGAATTTTCTTCCTATAATCAACCTATGAGTGAAAAAGAGACGAGAACCCTCCGGGTTTCGGTGGGAGATATGGATTGTCCCGATTGCGGGTTGAAAATTGAAAAGCGGCTCCGCCAGCTTTCGGGTGTTGAGACCGCCGAGGTCAATTTTATGACCACGTTATTGACGGTCAATTATCAGCCATCTGAAATCAAACCCCGGTCCATCGAACAGGAGGTTGAAAATCTCGGGTTCTCAGTCATTGGGCCCAACCGGACCATTCAGAATCAAACGGTTCAATTTCTGAAAAAGAGACACCATTCTATCGCCACTTGCGGCCTTCTGGTATGTCTCGGATTCCTTTCATCTCTGTTATTTTTTCCTCCTCTCTCTAACGTTTTTTATTTCAGCGCGATTCTCCTGGGGGGATACTCTTTTGCCGCAAAAGCGTTTTATTCCGCCCGGCACTGGATATTGGATATGAACGTCCTCATGTCGCTGGCGGTATTGGGCGCGGTTCTGCTCGGAGATCATCTGGAAGCCGCTTCAATCGTCTTTTTATTTTCTTTCGCCCAATGGCTTGAAACTTACAGCGTCGACCGGAGCAGAAAAACGATCCGTCAAATGATCGATTTCACCCCGGCAGAGGCCTCTGTCCGGAGAGGGGGGCTTGATCAGCGGGTCGAGGCCGGCCAGGTGAGAGTCGGCGAAAGGGTCATGGTCCGTCCGGGAGAAAAAATTCCTTTTGATGGAAAAATCGTCAAAGGGTTTTCAAGCGTTAATCAGGCATCCATGACCGGCGAGTCTCTTCCGGTCGATAAAAAAGAAAACGATCAGGTTTATGCGGGGACGCTGAACTTGCAGGGCTCCCTCGAAATCGAAGTGACCCATTTATGGAAAGAGAGCCGGATGGCCCGGATTATCCACATGGTCGAAGAGGCCAGTGGAAGAAAAGCGCAGTCCCAGAGGTTTGTCGATGTTTTTGCAAAATATTATACGCCGGCTGTTATCGGTTTTGCCTTTTTGGCCGCCGTTATTCCGGCGCTATTTTTACAGGGGGATCTGAATGCCTGGTTCTACCGGGCGCTGGTTCTGGTGGTAATCGCCTGTCCATGCGCCCTGGTGATCTCGACCCCTGTTACCATTATTTCAGGGCTTTCAACGGCCGCCCGGGAGGGGATCCTGATAAAAGGGGGGCTCTTTTTAGAGGAGCTGGGAAGGATTAAAACCTTTGTCTTTGATAAAACGGGCACGCTGACTGCCGGAAACGCCGAAGTCAAAGGGGTTTATCCATTGGCGGGAACCCCTTTTTCAATTATTCAGACCGCCGCTTCGATAGAAAAATATGCCAAACATCCTGTAGCCGAGGCGATTGTAGCGTATGCAACCCGCGAGAAAACAGGTTTGACCGCCGTCCATGATTTTCAGGCGCTCCCCGGTCTGGGGGGGACCGGCCAGATTGAGGGACAATCCTGGTTTGTCGGAAACCACCGTTATTTTGAGGAGAGGGGGCTTTGTTCAAAACAAATTGAAGAGACCCTTTTCCCTCTGGAGTCCCAGGGGTATACCTCCGTTCTGGTGGGGAATGAAAGAGAAGTGCTGGGGATCATTGCCTTATCCGATACGCTCCGGCCTGAAACCGGCGAGGCGTTGAAAAGGTTGAGAGAAGAAGGGATCGGAACCATTTCGATGGTCACCGGCGATAACCGGATGAATGCTTCGGCCATTGCCTCTCAAATCAGCCTGGACGAGTTTCATGCCGAAATTCTCCCCGACGAAAAAGCCAATATGATCGGCCGGCTCAGGAAAAAATTCGATAAGGTGGCGATGGTGGGAGACGGGATCAACGACGCCCCGGCGCTGGCGGCGGCCACGGTTGGAATCGCCATGGGAGAAAAAGGGACAGAAGTTTCTATGGAGACCGCCGATGTTGTTTTAATGTCGGATAATCTGATGAAAATCCCTTTTGCCGTCCGTCTGGGAAAAGAGACCCTTAAGATCATCAAACAGAATGTCGCTCTGTCGATAGGGATTAAAATGGTTTTTCTCGCTCTGGCCGTTGCCGGATGGTCGACGTTATGGATGGCGGTTGCCGCCGATATGGGGGCGTCGTTGCTGGTCATCGGGAACGGCATGAGGATCACTTTCCTCCGCCCTTAACCCCCTTAGACTGTTTCCTGGATTCCCACTTTCGTGGGAATGACAAAGAGAGGTTTCCGGATTGGCACAGATCCGTCATACCCGCGAAAGCGGGTATCCAGTCAAATAAGTTGTTTCTATTATTATGAGACCATTAATAAGTTAGTTTTTTGATTGGAGTTTTTTATAGATCAGGTCGGCCCCTTTTTTGCCCGAAAGGAGCATCGACCCGAAGGCGGGACCCATTCTTGGCGTGCCGAAAACCGCCGCGACAGAAAGCCCCACCAAAAAGAGGTTAGGATAAACTTCCCCTGTCTTTTCCATGATACATTCTTCTGATTTTGCAACCCACATCGGACCATTGCCGGGGACCTCTTTATAGAGGCCCCGTTTAGCCAGCAACTGGACTGCGATGGCATCATGTCCGGTGGCATCAACCACGATTTTTCCTTCAAGGCCAATCGGGTCGACATGGGCCGTCCCTTTTGGCATTTCGTAAATCGGGGCATAGTTGACCACGACCCCTTCGAGAACGTTCTTTTCGCCCCGGATAATCAGATCGCGAAGCACCGTTAAATTGAGGACTTTAATCCCCGCGTCAAAAGCGCTCCCAATCAGTTTGGAACAGGCATGAGGGGCATCGACGATATACATATCTTTTGTGATTTTTTTGCAGGGAACGCCGATTTTTTCAAGAATTTCATGGGCGGGGGCGGCTATGGTGGTTTTGTTCATTAAATATCCGCCAGACCAGAATCCGCCGCCAAGATGATTGGTCTGCTCGATGAGCAGGACTTTGACTCCCAATGAAGCGAGTTCTTTTCCGCAAACCAGACCCGAAGGCCCGGAACCGATAATGATGACATCGGACTCCACCAGAGAGTCAAATTGCTGATAAAACTCTCTGGCAATGGCCCGGGTAATCTCTTTTTCGTAATTGGGCGCAATCTGATAAGGATCATTCATATTCCCATCGTAACGTAACTGTTTGCTCCAAGTCATCTGAAAGAGCGGTTTTTTGTCATTCCCGTGCAAACGGGAATCCAGTTTTTTCAAGTAGTTATCTGCTCCCTAGATTCCCGCTTTCGCGGGAATGACGACTTTTTACGAGACCATCAATCTTAACCGGTCTCAAAATCTTGGTCAGGGTCATTAATAATGAATTGAGCCGGCTTAAATTTCTAAAATTTGGTAAAAATGGAAAACTTTTTCCTTTTTAATTTTTTAGATTATGCTTGCAAAATTTACTTAAAAAAGTATTATAGAGAGGTATTTTAAAAAACTTAATTAAATTAATGACTTATTCAATTAAAATCGGCCAAAAAGTTTAATTTTTCATAGAATATATCCTTTGGCCAAAAAATTGCAATTAATTATACGTCCATTAAGGTAAATAAACTTTTTAACTCTGAGGTCTCATTGGAAGCATTGTTAATTGTCTTATCGGCTTGCCTGTTCATCACCCTGCACCAGTATTTATAAGTCATACGCGCCTTCTTTTAGTCTATTTGCGGTTTTCTGTCATTCCCGTGCAAACGGGAATCCAGTTTTTTAAAAGTAGTTATGTGCTCCCTAGTACTTAGTTGCAAAAGTTAGCGCAAGTAAATTGTCATACCCGCGAAAGCGGGTATCTAGCAAAATCAATGGATTCCCGATAAAATCATTCGGGAATGACGT
>JACQBY010000102.1 GCA_016201875.1 Nitrospirota bacterium | reverse complement strand
CTGTTTTGATCAATAATAGCGCGGTCATTTTAACATACGACTATATGTTTCTCAACTGAAAACGGTTATCTTCAGGTGCATAAATTCGTTTTCTACACGGACTATCAAGGGTTTTCTGCATTTTCGTTCAGACACTAAATAGTTTTTGACGTCAGGTTTTCAATCCGTTTTGGTCATTTCCCTGAGTAGTTCCAGATAGGTGTACTCCTCAAACATCTCCCCTTTTTTAAAGCTGGAAAAATAAAGGTTGGCGTAGATTCCTCCGATTTGATGGAGGGCCTCATGGCGCTCTATTCCCTTTTTTAAAAAAAGGTTCATCGCTTCGTTTACCTCGGCCGGATCGTTTTTTTCGATCTGTTTCTCGATGACGAGATGGAGCGCCGTATGAACAAAGGGGTTAACGACCTGTCCGTTAATTTCCTGCGGAACAGTAGACATATCCCCCAGGGGCCAGATCGGGTCGAACTCCGGGTGATGAGACATGATCACGGCGATTAACATTTCTTCGTCATTATTCGGAGAGATCCCTTTTTTAATTTTTTCGGCGATCTGGATAAATTGATGCGGGATAAATTGATGCGCGTTTTCTTTTGTAAAACTCATTTAAACTCCTGGTTCTTAATACTACAGCGGATTTTTTACAAATATGCCCATTTATCCGTCATTCCGGTATGCTTTAAGCCGGAATCCAGTGACTTTGCCGCCGTGTTTTCTTGAAAACACCTGGATTCCCGATAGAGACATTCGGGAATGACGAAAAAGTGCCGCTGTAGTGTTAAAGGGAAGCGTGATAATAGGCCTTAACCGGCACTTTAATTTTAGTTCTTACCGCTTCGGCAATCTGGTCAAGTTCAGGGTCCTCCAGAGGGCTCACAAATTCTTCAGTCGGTTTTCGGGCAACCGTGTAAATCTGGACTAATTTGATCGTTCCGTTAAGGGCAAGAATATCGGCCAATCGCCCGATATAAGCCTCTATCTCGCTTTTTTCGGGTTTTTTATCATGGACCTTCATAAAACAGGACTGAATGACCACCGGCCTTTTTTGAGACACCTGAAGGATATTCTCCAGTATTTTATGAAACCCGGTTTGGGTCCTGCAGACCTGGCGAAAATAGGCCTCTGTTCCGGCATCAAGTTTTGCCCAAACCTCTCCATGATTTTTGTCAAATAGTTCAAGCGCTTTTTGAATTTCGGGGCGCGACAGGCCTGACCCGTTTGTAATCATGACCAGCTTAATCTCAGGAAATCCAAGCTCCTTTTTCAGAGAGATCACTTCTTCTGTGAGCGGGAGGAAACCTGAAAACAGAGACGGTTCGCCATCTCCTGAAAAGGCGATATCCCTCAGAGGAAGCCTCTCTTTTGGAATTTTTTTAAATGGGCCGGTTGAAAAAAAGTCGCCCCTTTTAACCGACTCTAAAATATTCCGGAGTTCAAGAACGATCGTGGCGATATCGGGCTCATGGGTCGCAGAGGGTTGATGCCTGTCGACCTGGCAATAAATACAGTTGAAATTACAGACTTTATCAGGGTTCAGATTGATTCCGATAGATATTCCTTTAGAACGTCTCGAAAAAACGGGGTAAACAAAACGGTTCTCGAGGTAATTCCGGCGATGATCTGAAATGGCCCTGGTCACAAGCGAATGGTCGGTCATCTTTTAATCATAAATCATAGGTGAATTGAGTTCAAGCCATAATAAAACCGGCAAAAACTTCTTTACTCTATAATGAACTTGCACTATATTAAATCATTTTGGGGCAGTATGAAAACATCACCGTTAATTATCATCGCGATCACTGTTTTTATTGATTTACTCGGATTTGGCATTGTCATTCCTGTATTGCCATTTTATGCCGAAAAATATGGGGCAACCGGATTGACGGTCGGCCTTTTAATGTCATCCTATTCTTTCATGCAGCTCATTTTTTCCCCGGTCTGGGGGCGTCTTTCGGACCAGATCGGAAGAAGACCGATCATATTAATGAGTCTTCTCGGCTCGACGATTTCTTATTTTATTTTTGGGATGGCCGATTCTCTGGCGGTCCTCTTTATATCGAGGTTCTTTGCCGGAATATTTGGCGCCAATATATCCACCAGCCAGGCCTATATCTCGGACTCCACCACGATTGAACAACGGGCAAAGGGAATGGGAATCATCGGGGCCTCCTTTGGACTGGGATTTGTTCTCGGACCTTTATTCGGGGGGTATTTCAGCCATTTCGGCTATTCCGTCCCTGCTTTTCTCGCTTCCGCGATTTGCGGGATTAACTTCATCTTTGCGATTTTCAGGCTTCCCGAAACCCTGAATCCGGATTTAGTTCCGTCAGGGAGAAACCTGAGCATCAAAGGGATCAAAAAAATATTCTCATTCCCTCTTTTAACTATTTTGATTTTTTTGACATTTGTGATTACCTTCGCTTTTTCGAATCTGGAAGCGACATTCGCCCTTTTTACAGAAAAAAAATACAGTTTTACTTCCGTTGAAAACGGCTATTTATTTGGTTTCCTCGGAATTTTAATGGCGATCGTCCAGGGGGGATTGATCGGCATTCTTGTCAAAAAATTCGGAGAGAAAAAACTGGTTGTCGCAGGGACCTTTTTAATGATTATTGGAATGACGATGATCCCTTTTGCGCCAAGTTTTGAAGCGCTTCTTTTCATATTGGTTTTTCTGGCTCTGGGTCTTGGAATCAATAACCCTTCTCTGAGCAGTCTGATTTCTCAATACACGGACCCCCATTATGTCGGTACCACCATGGGGGTCTCGCAGGCGATGTCGAGTCTCGCCCGGATTTTAGGCCCTATGTATGGAGGTTTTGTCTATGATAAGTACGGAATCCAGTATCCTTACATTTATGCGGGGTTATTCCTGATTGTGGCGTTTGCTTTATCGATCCTGTTCCTGAAAAAGACCAGCAAAAACCCGCAGAACCATAAACATCCTCTTGTCGATTCCCGCTGAATTCTATATAATAAAAATCCCAAAAGTTGATCTATCTAGCCAGCAGGGTGTTGAAAAACTCTTTTATCGTCATTCCCGAAGATTTTATCGGGAATCCAGTTTCAGTAAAATCAATATCTTATGGATTCCCGCTTCCGCGGGAATGACAATCTAGCGCGCGAATAAATGGTTTTTCAACATCCTGCTAGAGTTTCAATAGGTAGTTCTGTTAAAATAAACCTTCCTTATGCGCATGCGCGCCTGTAGCTCAGTTGGAGCGAGTCACAAAGCTTGCTCTCGACATGATTCCGCAATGTCGATAAGGTTTTGATTTTGTACGGGTTATTCTTTGAATAAAAGAAGTAGTACGCGCCTGTAGCTCAGTTGGATAGAGTGGCAGATTCCGAATCTGTAGGTCGGGGGTTCAATTCCCTCCAGGCGCATTTTTTATTTAATTTAATCAATGCTTTAATTGTGATAGTGTTATGTGACGAATGATTCTGCCCTATAAATACATATCTCATCCTGAGGATAGAGATGAGGCCATTTCACATCTTTTGTCCTGTTCGATTATCGGCGTAGATGTTGAAGGGGACTCCCTTTATCATTATCAAGACAAGGTCTGTCTGATTCAGATTTCCGGAAACGACCGGCATTACATCTTTGATCCTCTTTTGCTCGACACGGTCGCGCCTCTTTCGTCCCTTTTTAAGAATGAGAAAATCCTTAAAGTGCTTCATGGTTCGGAGTATGATTTGATCTCTCTCCGGCGAGGGTTCGGTTTTACCCTGACGCCGTTGTTTGACACCGTTTTAGCGGCCCGGGCGATAGGGATGAAGCTCTTCTCTCTTCAGAATCTGGTGGCCCACTATTTTAATATTCAACTGGAAAAAGGTCATCAAAAAGCAGACTGGTCAAAACGGCCGATTCCCGCCGGACAGCTTGAATATGCCTATAAAGATACCCTCTACCTTTCGGGGTTGTACGAGAGGCTGATGCTGGAAGTGAAACAAAAGGGGAGGCTCGACCAGATCAAGGAGGAATGTCTCCTGTTGCAGGAAAAGGTCTGGGAAGAAAAACCTTTTTCACCTGACAATTATCTGAAAATTAAAGGGGCAAAAGATCTTCTAGTCGATTCTCAAAAAATTTTAAGAGAATTGCTGATGACCCGGGAAGAGGTTGCCAAACAGCTGGACAGGCCTCCTTTTAAGGTGATTTCGAGCGAAGATTTGCTCCTGATGGCCAAAGAGAAGCCCCGTTCTCTGGAAGATCTGAAAAAGATTTTTCAAAAACCAACCGCTTCGGTTTATCGAAATCCGGTTCATTGGTTAAAAGCGGTTTCAAAAGGGGAGCGGAGTGAAGAACCGCTCCCGGCAAAGCCTAAAAAAAAGGGGACTCCGCCGACTCTAGAGCAGGAAAAGCGGTTTCTGGAACTGAAAAAGTGGCGGGATGCGCGGGCCATTGAAGAGGATGTGGAATCCTCCATGGTGATTTCCACCGATACGTTAAGGGTGCTCTCCGTCCGGGATTTTCAAAATATGGATCAACTCTCCGAGTCGGGTCTTTTGCGCCAATGGCAGATCAGGCGGTATGGCCAGCAGTTTATTCCCAAACCCTCTTATCCGACCTGTGAATCGATCGATCCAAAGACCGGAAAATATTAAATCAGCTGATCGAGGCGGGAGAGCTTTGCTCTTAACCAGTGGTCGGCGAGCGTGAGGGCCATCATGGCTTCGGCAATAGGGACAGCCCGGATGCCGACACAGGGGTCATGGCGCCCTTTGGTCGAGATTTTCGCGGGTTTGCCCTGAATATCGATTGTCTCTTGTTCGCGGGCGATGGAGGAGGTTGGTTTTAAAGCCAGCCGGACGATCAGCGTGTCGCCGTTGGATATCCCGCCTAAAATGCCCCCCGCATGGTTGGATTGAAACCCCTTCGGGGTGATTGGATCGCAATTTTCACTCCCCCTCAGTTCAACCACCTTGAAGCCATCGCCGATTTCAACCCCCTTGACCGCGTTGATCGACATCATCGCCCTGGCGAGGTCTCCATCGAGTTTATCAAAGACAGGCTCTCCCAGACCGACGGGGACTCCGGTGGCGACCACTTCCACCAGCGCTCCGATAGAATCCTTTTCCGATTTAATTTTTTCGAGGAAGCGTTCCATCTCTTTTGCGGCATCGGCATCGGGAGAGAAAAAGGGGTTCTTTGAGATTTCGGCATAATCAATTTTATTGATTTTAACCGGGCCGAGCTGTTTGAGATAACCGATAATCTTGATTCCTGCATGAGAGAGCATTTTTTTAGCAATCGCTCCCGAAGCGACCCTTCCGACCGTCTCTCTGGCAGAAGAGCGGCCGCCGCCGCGGTAATCCCTGATCCCGTATTTTTTCTGGTAAGTAAAATCGGCATGGCCTGGACGAAACAGCTCTTTAATCGACTGATAATCTTTTGATTTCTGATCTTCGTTGTAAATGATCATGGCAATGGGGGCGCCGGTGGTTTTGCCCTCAAAAAGACCGCTTAAAATCTGGACTTTATCCGACTCTTTCCTCTGAGTGGTCATCGGGCTCTGGCCCGGTTTACGGCGGTCGAGGTTTTTTTGAATATCGGACTCATCGATTGCGAGTCCGGCAGGACAGCCGTCGAGGATGACCCCCAGGGCAACGCCATGGCTTTCACCAAAGGTGGTAATTCGAAAATGTTGTCCCAGCGTATTTCCAGCCATAGCAAAAAAATAACATATTTTATGAGGGATTAAAAGGGCTTAAATTCTGAGAAGATGAATCAGACTACCGGAAAAAAACAAAAAACGGGAGACCTGTCAAGGTTTGCTGTTTTCAGCGACGAAATTGACAAATTGCTGGACGGTTTTAACCGTATTTTCAGAATCAAACTGGAATTTGACTCCGAACCCCTCTCCGGGCCGGAGATGGATTACCCTGGCTTTGGTTTCTATGGAGACCAGTTGCGGGGCGCTGAGGTAAAAACGGAGATGGACTTCCTGTCCCAGGCCGAATATTTTTTTTGTTTCGACATAGCAACCGGAAGTGCTGATATTTTTGATTGTTCCGAAAGAGCCCTTGTTGATGACCACATCCTGGTTAAAGGTGATACGTTGGCCAAAACGTGAATCAACGGCAGGAGATAACGGATTATCCATAGAAATCCTTGATTTTGCTCTCTTTAGAGGTGAGTTTTATGGTATAGTATTATCAAATTAAGTATAGCCGGGATTCTGAATTTGTCAAAAAAATAGTTTATTAACACTACAGCGGCACTATCGGGAATCCAGGTGTTTTCAAGAAAATACGGCGGCAAAGTCACTGGATTCCGGCTTAAAGCATACCGGAATGACGGATAAATGGGCATATTTGTAAAAAATCCGCTGTAGTATTAAAAATTGAGGGAATAAATTGATTTCTTTAGGTGATATTTCAAAAGGTTTTGGGGGGAGAACCCTTTTTGCAGACGTTTCTTTCAGGATTGGCCCGCAGGATAAAATTGCCCTGATCGGCCCAAACGGGGCGGGAAAATCGACTTTAATGCAAATGATCGCAGGGACCATTCAGCCCGATTCAGGGACCATTGTCAAAAATAAAAAGGCCGTCGTTGGTTATCTTCCGCAGGACATCATCCGGTATAAAGGCAAAACGGTGCTCGATGAGGTGCTCACGGTCTCAGGAGAGGCCAAAGACATCGAACATCATCTCAAAATGCTTGAAGCCGAAATTTCAGAGACCTCCGATCCCGATGAGCTTGAAAAATTAGTTCATTTTTACGGGGACCTGCAGGTAAAGTTTGAACATATCGGGGGGTACAACATTGAAACCGAAGCCAAAAAGATTCTTTTTGGCCTGAGTTTTAAAGAAAGAGATTTAAACCGGCAGACAGAGGAGTTCAGCGGGGGCTGGTTGATGAGGCTTGCGCTGGCCAAGCTCCTTCTGGCCGGTCCCGATCTCCTCTTATTGGACGAGCCGACGAACCATCTTGATCTGGAGTCGGTCCTCTGGCTTGAGGATTTTTTAAGAAAATACGACGGTTCGATCGTCATCATTTCCCACGACAGGCATTTCATGAACAACCTTGTGACCAAAGTGGTGGAAGTCGACCAGAAAAAGCTGACCGAATATACAGGCAATTATGACCAGTATGAAACGGCGAAAGCCCTGGCCCAGGAAATTCTTTTAAATTCCTATCAGAATCAGCAAAAAAAGATAGAAACCACGGAGAAATTTATTGAGCGTTTTCGCGCAAAAGCGTCAAAGGCCAGCCAGGTTCAGAGCCGGGTTAAAATGCTCGATAAGATGGATAAAATTGAAATTCAGAGCGAGCGGAAAAAAGTCAAGTTCAGGTTCCCTCAGCCGACCCGGTCGGGCGAGGTGGTGATAGAATTAAAAGAGATCGAAAAAAGGTACGACCGTCATATTGTCTATTCCAATTTAAATCTGACCCTCAAACGGGGAGACAGAGTCGCCCTCGTCGGGCCGAATGGCGCCGGAAAGTCGACCTTATTAAAACTTCTGGCGGGGGTAACCCCGTTTCAAAAAGGAGAAAGGCTCCTCGGGCACCATGTTGAACCCGCCTATTATGCCCAGCATCAGCTGGAGCTTCTCAATCCCCAAAACAAGGTTCTGGATGAAATTCTAGAGGTGGCCCCGACCGAGCCGATTTCGTTTTTAAGGGGGATACTGGGATCGTTTCTTTTCGCCGGCGACGATGCTTTTAAAAAGGTTTCGGTTTTGAGCGGCGGGGAAAAAAGCCGGCTTGCCCTTG
>JACQBY010000101.1 GCA_016201875.1 Nitrospirota bacterium | reverse complement strand
CTCAGGCGATGAAGGAGCTTGAACATGCTTAGGGTCATTCAAACCAACCCGGAAGGGGAAAAACCAACGGTCCGTAAGAGAATTTTAGGAAAAGCCACCCGCGATGCTTATGGCGAGGTATTAGCCGAACTGGGGAAAGAAAACCCAAACATCGTGGTATTGGACGCCGATCTTTCAAAATCGACTAAAAGCAATCTGTTTGGCAAAGCATTTCCCAAGAGGTTTTTTAACTTTGGAATCTGCGAGGCCAATATGGTTTCAGCGGCGGCCGGTCTGGCGTCGGCGGGAAAAATTCCTTTTGCCTCGAGCTTTGCTTCATTTTTACTCTGCAAAGGATTCGATCAGGCCCGTATGGGGATTGCCAATCCTCATTTAAATGTGAAACTGGTTGGTTCTCATGGGGGAGTTTCTCTGGGAGAAGACGGCGCTTCCCAGCAGAGCGTTGAAGACTTTGCTCTCGCCCTGGCTCTTCCGAAGCTGATGGTGATTAACCCGGCCGATGAAATGTCGACCAAAGCCTTGACCCGCCAGATTTCAAACCTCATTGGCCCGGTTTACATGCGGACCGGGAGGCCAAAAGCCCCTGTGATCTATTCCTCTGCCGATAAAATTACGCTCGGCAAAGCGGCGGTTTTAAAAGAGGGGAATGATGCCACTATTTTTGCGACCGGTCTGATGGTGGCCGAGGCGCTCGAAGCGGCCGATATTTTAGGGCTGGACGGTAAAAATGTCGGCGTGATTGATATCCATACCCTCCGCCCGATTGATGAAAATGCCATCTTTACCGCGGCGCGGAACTCTAAAGCCTTTGTGGTTGCCGAGGAGCACCTCCTTCATGGAGGATTAGGAGCGACGATTGCCCAGGTGGTCTCCACGTTTTTTCCTGTCCCGATTGAATTTGTCGGAATCAAGGATTCTTATGGTGAATCGGGAACGCCGCCGGAACTTTTTGAAAAATTCGCCCTGAATGCTTCCGCTATTGTTCAGGCCGTAGAAAAGGTTATCAACCGCAAAGACTAGCGCGGGCGGTTAAGTTTAAAAACTTCCGTGGTCTTCGTATAAAACTCCCCCCCCATCCTTCCGACGGCAGAAAGTTTTTTAAAATCAATTTTATTTTTGACCATAACCTCTTCGCGAATATGATACCGGACGATTTCGCCTAACACCAGGGTCGACCCGTGAGGAGGGGTTCCCACCTCAAAGAGACGATAAAGGACGCATTCCATATTAATGGGAGATTCTTTAAGAAGAGGGGCTCTGACTTTTTCCGCGGGGAGGGGGGTTAATCCGACCTTCTCAAACTCGCTGATATCGGCTGGAAAAGGGGCGGAGCTTTCATTCATTGCTTTGGCCAGCGGTTCGGTGACCACGCTGACGACAAATTGGCCTGACGATTCAATGTTCTGGAGAGTATCTTTTTTCTTTCCGTCGCGCCTCGAAAAGGAGACGCTGAGGATCGGAGGCTCGGCACAAACCCCGTTAAAGAAACTAAACGGCGATAAATTAAAGACCCCGCTTTCCCCAACCGTTGAAATAAAAGCGATGGGGCGGGGAACGATCGCGCTGAGCATAAAGAGATAATTTTCAGCGAGTGATTGTTCCCCGGGATCAAACCTCATCGTTTAACTATCGCGTCATAACAAAATGAGCGCGCCTGTTTAATTTAAAGCACGATTCATTAGAATCGGTGCAGAAGGGGCGGTCTTCGCCGTAGCTGATGGTTGAAATACGGGAGGGGGAGATTCCCTGGGTGACGAGGAACTGTTTTATCGAGTGCGCTCTTCTTTCGCCCAATGCGAGATTGTACTCGTTGGTTCCCCGTTCGTCGCAATGCCCTTCGATTTTAACTTTTGCCTGGGCGTTGGCCTTGAGCCATCTGACATCGGCGTCAAGCGCTTCTTTCGCGTCAGGCCGGATGGTTGATTTATCATAGTCAAAAAAGATATCTTTTAACTCTTCGTCCGCTTTTACCGGAACCGGAGCTCTGGTGATTTCTTTCTCCGTGACGGGGGGAGGCTCAGCGGCAGGAGGAGGTTCTACAACGGATGGCGGAGGGGCGGGGGTTTCTTGATTAGGAGCCGGGATGTTCTGGGTTGCTGTTTCAGCCTGTTTTTTAGGACATCCTATCAAGCTCCCGAAGATCACCAGACTCAGGACAGCGATGCCAATCCCTCTGTAAAAATTAACCATAAAAAAATCCTGATGGTCTCGTAAGAAGTCGTCATTCCCGCGAAAGCGGGAATCTAGGAAACACATAACAACTTGAAAAAACTGGATTCCCGTTTGCACGGGAATGACAGAAAACAGCTTTTTCAGACTTTTTACGAGACCCTCATAAATAATAGGCAACGATTGGTTTTTAGTCAAGCGGTTTCAAATATTTTGTCCAACCTGACGAAGCGGCCATCAGGCCATTCCAGCCAAAATGAGCAAAAACCCATATTTTATGGCCATTTTTAAAGGTGTTTCCTATTTGACAGTTTTTGGTTTAGCTGTTACTCTTTAAAAAGGAGTATGGTATGAAAAACAGGTTTGCTCTCATCAGGTTGCGATGGCTTATTCTGGCGGGGCTCTTTTTGGTTTTTCCCCTTCCTGCCGGCGCCGAATTATTTTATTTTAAAGATGAGCATGGCGCGTTCCATTTTTCGAATGTTCCCGACGATTCCCGTTATCAAAATGTTTTGAGTTTAAAGCTGGGACAAGGGAGAAGAAAATCCCTTTCTTCAGGATTTGATGATTTCAGAGTCCTGATTGAACGTTCTGCGAAAAAATTCGAGGTTGACCCTCTTTTAATCCGTTCGCTGATCAAAGTCGAATCTGATTACGACCCGTATGCGGTTTCGGGCTCGGGTGCGCAGGGGTTGATGCAGTTGATGCCGGAGACGGCACGGCGAATGAATGTAAGCGACTCTTTTAACCCGGAACAAAACATAGAAGGGGGGGTGAAATATTTTAAACAGCTCCTCTCCCTTTTTAACGGCCAGTTAATCCCTGCCATCGCCGCGTATCACGCCGGGGAAAATATGGTGATCAGATATAATAATCAGGTTCCTCCGATAGAGGCGACCCAAAAATATGTTAAAAAAGTGGTTTTACAGTATTATCAATTTCATGGGATCAAAAACAGCTCTTCCCGCCCCAATCAAATTTTTAAGGTTGAAACTCCGGAAGGGGATCTGATTTTCACCAACCGGCCTGCCACTTATGAGGGGCTCTACAAAGAAATCGCTTACAAATAACCGCTCATTGTGCCGAAGTCTCCGTTCAAGCAATCCCCCTGCCCTGTTGATCTTTTTAAATTTGCGAATAGGAGTGTTGTTTTTGCTGAGAAGGGGAGTGGGGGTAATCGGTTCTGGAATGGGCGCCAAGGCTTTCTTTCCGGCTTAAAGCCGCTTTTGATATCAGTAAAGCAATCGTCAGCATGTTTTTGGTTTCCATCGCTTTCCGGTTCAGAAAAGAGTTTTTCAGGCTGTCGTTTAATTTTTTTAACTGGTAGCAGGCTTCTTTTAATCCCTTTTCATTGCGGATAATCCCGACAAGTTCCCACATGATTTTTTTGCAGGCGAGGACCATCCGGTCGAGTTCTCTTCCGGTGAGGGGCGGTTTTTTTACAAATCGTTTAAATTGCCGATCGATGTTATTGCGGTCGAAAGTAACGAATTTATTTTTTCCGGAAAAAGCTAAAGCATGGCGGCCTGCTCTGGCTCCAAAGACAAGCCCCTCGAGCAGGGAGTTGCTTGCCAGCCGGTTTGCCCCATGAACTTCCGAACAGGCGGCCTCTCCCGCAACATACAAACCCTTGATGCCGGTCATTCCATTTAAGTCTGTTTGGACCCCTCCCATCATAAAGTGGGCGCTGGGACACGCCGGAATAAGGTCCCGGGTAATATCGATGCCGTAACTTAAACAGGTTTTATAAATGGTGGGAAAGCGTTTTCTTAAAAGTGAAGGTTGGGTGGCGGTCATATCGAGGTAGACGCAGCCCGAACCGGTCTTTTCCATCTCTGTCCAGATGGCTCTTGAAACGAGATCCCGCGGCGCCAGTTCGGCTTCGGGATGGTACCGTTTCATAAACGCCTCTCCGTGAAGGTTTTTTAAAAGGCCTCCTTCTCCTCTCATCGCCTCGGATAAAAGAAATGGAGGGACATGAGGGAGGCAAAGCGCGGTCGGATGGAATTGGACAAACTCCATGTCTTCGAGAACGGCTCCCTGACGATAAGCCATTGCGATGCCGTCGCCGGTGGCAATGAGCGGGTTGGTGGTTCTAAGGTAGATCTGGCCAGCTCCGCCTGTGGCGAGAATAACCGATTTTGAAAGAATGATTTTCGGAAAGCCGTCGAATAAAACCCAGGCCCCTTTACAGACCCCGTTTTCAAGGTAGAGATCAAGAGTGAAATGGTTTTCCAAAATTTCGATGTTTGGGTTTGAGGCGACTTTTAGAAGGAGGCTTTTGATAATTTCATCCCCGGTGGCATCTCCTTTTGCTCTTAAAATCCTTTTTTTGCTGTGAGCCGCTTCCTGTGTAAATAAGAGTTTATTCCCTTTCCGGTCGAAATGGGTCTTCCAGTCGATCAATTCCCTGACCCGTTGAACCCCTTCTTCAACCAGAATTTTGACGGAAGAGCGGTTACAGAGCCCTTTTCCCGCCTTCAGGGTATCTTCGATATGAGATTTTGGAGTGTCAAGAGGATTAATTGCGGCGGCGATTCCCCCCTGGGCGTAGGCGGAGTTGCTTTCGCGTCCAGAGTCTTTATTAATGATGAAAACCGTTCCGGCTGAAGCCAGCTCCAGAGAGGCCCGCAATCCCGCAATCCCGCTTCCGATAATTAAAAAATCGGCAAACTGGATCTTAAAGGAAGAGGGGGGCATTTAAAGCCCCTTTTCTTTGAGAGGAGGGAGAAATGGGCTTATCCCTTGAATTTCTATAAGATGAGGGACCGTTTCACCGGTAAATTTGAATATGGCGTTCCCGCTTGCTTTGATCGCCGGTTTTGCAGCCGGGGTCCACTCACCGTCCCACCGGATGACAAGAGAAGAAGACGAGGGCTCCAGCTCGATATGGTCGAGGTAAAGGTGGAGGGTAATCGGATTAAACTGATTAAAAATTTCCCGGGTATTGATGGTGATCTGATCGAGGTTTTTAAAAGAGGGGTCGAACCCGGAAAGAAAATCAGAAGGGTTCCTGGCCTCATAATTTATTTTCAGGAGGTCGAGAGAATGATAGAGGGCATGAATACGGTTAGAGTTGTCCGATTTTTTAATTTCTTCTTTTGAACAACCGGAAAGAGTTATCGGAATGAAGAAAAAAAAGAGAAGAATATAAGAAAGTTTTTTGCTCATTCAATTACCCCGCCGCCAAGGACCAGATCATCTTGATAAAAAACAGCCGATTGTCCCGGAGCGGCCCCTTTTTGAGGCTGGTCAAACAGGACTCTGATTTTTCCTCCGGAAACCGGCAGAATCGTGGCGGCCGCTTCCTTAAATCTGTAACGGATCTTCACAGTAACGGCTGCCTGGTTTGCGGGAGTTTTGCCTGAAACCCAGCTTAAATCGCCCACCAGCATCTCTTTTTGGTAAAGATCGGCTTCATCTCCTAAAACAATCTGATTGGCGCCCGAATCAATTTGAATGACAAACTGCCGTTTTCCAAGGGCCACCCCAAGTCCTTTTCTCTGACCGATGGTGTAAAATGGAATCCCCTCATGTTCACCCAGGACTTTACCCGAAGGCGACACAAACTGGCCTCCCGGAGCCTGACAGGGGGTCTCCTCTTTTAAAAAAGAGCGATAGTCGCCTTGATTGACAAAACAGACCTCCTGGCTTTCCAATACATCTTCATAAGGAAAATCAAGGTTTTCGGCAATTTGATAAATTTCTTTTTTTTCTTTGTGTGCTAATGGGAAAAGAATATATCTGAGCTGTTCCTGTTTTAAACGATAGAGAAAATAGGTTTGATCTTTTGAAGGGTCTGTAGGCTTAAGTAATTGATATTGTTGATTAAAATAATCAAAAAATACTTTGGCGTAATGGCCGGTTGCGAGGGCATCGGCCCCAAGTTCTCTAGCCTTATGGATCAAGGTCCCAAACTTGATATGTTCATTGCACCGGACACAGGGGTTTGGCGTTCTCCCTTTTTGATATTCTTCCTTAAAATTAAGAATAACATGATCGCGGAAGTCATCCTGAATATCAAAAACATGGAGCTCTATCTCGAGTTGTTTGGTCACATGCCTGGCCAGACCGATTTTACAGCAGGATCTGTCAAGCCAATGGCTTTTGTCGTCTCCCTCGTCTTTATAAAGACGGAGATGGATGCCAACAACCTCGTGTCCCTCTTTTTTTAATAAGGCGGCGACAACAGAACTGTCAACGCCGCCGCTCATTCCGACAGCAATTTTCAAAACGTTTAATCTTTCTTGTGAGAAAAGGCTTCTTCTGATGAGGGGTGGGAGCCAGATTTTCCCATGTCGACAGATCCATTAAAACGAACCCCTTCTTCAATCATCAGGATAGGGGTTTTAATCGTTCCGCTGACAATGGCCGGAGCGATTAAATGGACTTTTTCAAATGCCACAATATTTCCATTAATGACTCCGCCGCAGACGATGTTTCCCACTTCGATTTCAGCTTTGATCTCTGCGGTTTCTCCTATGATGAGAGAACCCTTGGTAATAATTTCTCCATCCACATTTCCATCAATTCGAACAGTCCCTTCATAGGTAATGACCCCTTTAAAAGAAGTCCCTTTTCCGAGAAAAGCGATAATTTCTCCGGCGACGCCCGACTCTTTCCGTTCTTTTTCTTTTGTCATCATATTAAACCGCTCCTTATGTTATTAAAGGGATCGTGATTATTTATTCCATCCGAGCATAATTTCCATTAAACGCTCCAGATCTTCGTGCCCATAATATTCTATCATAATTTTCCCCCCTTTTCGTCCACTCTCAATAGAAACCTTTGTTCCGAGGGATCTTTGCAACCTGTCTTCCAGATCAACCCAAACGGCATCTTTCCTTTTGTTTTTGGTATGGCGGGGCTGGGCCATTTTTTTTGCTAAAAGATCGCTCTGTCTGACCGACAGCTGGTTTTCAATAATCTGGTGAGCCAGGGAGATCTGAAGTTCTCTGTCGGGCACGGTTAAAATAACTTTGGCATGGCCGACTGAAAGTTTGTTTTCTGAAATGAAATTACGGACCTCTTTTGGAAGATCGAGAATCCTTAAACTGTTAGAAATGCTCGATCTTTCTTTCCCAACCTGTTTGGCAATCTCTTCTTGAGTCAGGCCAAAATCTTTAATCAAACGCTCAAAAGCCCGGGCTTCTTCAAGAGGGTTTAGATCGGCTCTTTGAATGTTTTCGATGAGGGCATATTCGAGCATCTGCCGGTCGGAAATATTTTTTATATAAGCCGGTATTTTTGTTAACCCGGCCATCCGCGAGGCCCGGAGCCTTCTTTCTCCGGCAACCAGTTCATAGTGATTGGGCCCTTTTGGCCTGACCATGACCGGTTGAATCACGCCGTTCAGTTTAATCGAGGCGGCCAGCTCTTCGAGCTCTTTGGGGTTAAACTCGACTCTTGGCTGAAACTTATTGGGGACTACCCTCGAGAGCTCAATTTCGATGAGCTCATTCTGCCTGTTCCCGTTGTCAATCAGGGTATCACCGAGTAAGGCGCTTAATCCTTTTCCCAGTTTTTGCCGGTCATTTTTTTGCCGTTCAATCATTGTTACTCCCTTTAATGCGAGGTATTCGTAATTAACTCTTTTGCCGCTTCGAGATAAGTTTGCGCCCCTCTGGATAAAATATTGTAGAGCAATGCCGGCTTTCCATGACTGGGGGCTTCGGCCAGCGCAATATTTCTCGGAATCGCAATAGCAAAAACTTTTTCGTTGAAATGTTTGCGAATCTCTTCAACAACCTGGTTGCACAAATTATTCCGGCTATCAAACATGGTCAGGAGAAGCCCTTCAATTTCAAGAGCGGGATTAAGAGACCTATGGATAAGATTAATGGTTTTTAAGAGCTGAGTTAACCCTTCCATGGCATAATACTCGCACTGAACAGGGATCAAAACGGTTTGCGCGGCGACAAGGGCGTTAACGGTTAAAAGGCCGAGAGAGGGGGGGCAGTCGATAAAGATATAATCATACTGGTCAATGACTTCTCCGAGCGCCTTTTTTAAAATAAATTCTCTTTCCGGGTATTGAATTAATTCAACCTCTGCTCCAACCAGATCTCCAGTAGAGGGGATAAGGTCGAGATTTTTAATCTCTGTCTTCAATAAAACGTCGCTAATCGAGTTTTGCTGGGCATAGATGTTATAAAGGGTTAGATGCTGGCCGCGCTTATCAATTCCGCATCCGCTGGTGGCATTCCCCTGAGGGTCTGTATCAATTAATAAAATCTTCTTATCTAAAATGGCAAGAGAGGCAGAAAGGTTGATGGCCGTTGTGGTTTTACCCACCCCCCCTTTTTGATTTGCCACTGCGATGATTCTCCCCATAGAATTAACGAGTCCTATCCTTACAAAGGGTAAAGAGTAAAACTTAAGTAAATTAAGGTTGATGCTCTCGTAAGAAGTCGTCATTCCCGCGAAAGCGGGAATCTAGGAAACACATAACTATTTTAAAAAACTGGATTCCCGTTTGCACGGGAATGACAGAAAACTGCTTTTTCAGAGTTTTTACGAGACCATCAAGGTTGGAAATATACCACAAAATAAAAAAATATAAAATAAAACTTTTAAAAATGTTCCACGTGGAACATTTTTACTTTCCCACAAAACGACTCCTCTCCCCCTGTGGGAGAGGCTGGGAGAGGGCAACACATCACCTCACCCTCCCCTACCCCTCCCAAGGGAGGGGGGTATAATCATAAATAGTTGTCCAGTTATTTATGAGACACTACATTGGCGATCCACAGGTCGGAAGAGCTTAACTTTTGTAAATGATGAGAATCTGCCGCTGGTTTGTAGTCAGAGGGAGGATGAAATGGAGGTTTTCGGTCTTGTGGTTCTTTTTATTTTTAAAGTCGATCGGGCGTGGGCCTGCAGAGACCACAATTCTCCCGTCAGAATTTAAATGACCGAAAATATGGTCAACAAATTGATCGGTATGCCCTACAGCACGCATGATCATGATATCAAAAAGCTCCGGATGATGTTTAAGCCAGGGCTCGGCTTTATCTTCGATCACCCGAAGCCCCAGACTTAATTGAGTATTTAAATGATGTAAAAAAGAGGTCCTTTTAAAAGATGGTTCTAAAAGGGTTATTTTTAGTTCTGGAAATGCAATTTTAAGAGGAACTCCCGGGAAACCAGCCCCACTTCCAATATCGAGAAATTTTAAATTTAAAAATGATGGAGGGAACCCTTTTATGTAAGTAATAGAATCCACAAAATGTTTTTTGGCAACCTCTTCCTCTCCCTCAACAGAAGTGAGGTTTATCGTCTCATTCCAGGTTTTAAGCAAGTCATAGTATTCTTGAAACTGATTCCGTTGATTAAGGGTTAGTCCAAGTTCTAACGCTTCAGCTCCCTGTTGCAGGATATTGTCCAGGATTAAGTATTTCATTATGGTTTAATGGTCTCGTAAAAAGTCGTCATTCCCGCGAAAGCGGGAATCTAGTGTAGTGTCTCATAAATAACTGGTGTTATTCATGTCCGTATCCCCTCCCTTGCGCGGACAACCCGTTCCGCACTTCGTGGGAGGGGGAGGGTGAAAGTTGATGTAATCCCCTCTCCCAGCCTCTCCCACAAGGGGAGAGGAGTCGTTTTGTGTCAAATGTATTCCTGTTTCTGAACTGATCATCATTCTACTTCAGTAATACTGGGCCAATATAACACCAGTCATTCAAGAGACACTACACTAGGGAGCACATAACTACTTTAAAAAACTGGATTCCCGTTTGCACGGGAATGACAGAAAACCGTTTTTTTGGACTTGCCCCTCAATCGAACTTGATTCTTCGATGCAAGACAGGCAGGGCGCGATAATCCCGGAAAGTAAAAGTGTTCCACGTGGAACACTCAATATAAGATATAATAAAATCAATATGTTATGTTGTTATTCTATCGGATTTGATTCTCGGAAGCCAGTTAAGATGCAAGCATTTCTTTGACTTTTTCTAAAACCTTTTTGGGTGGTGTCATTGATTTAATTAAAAAATCCTTTGCCCCCATTGCAATGGCTTTTTGAATTTCGTCAGTATTCCCTTTAGCGGATAAAACAATCACAGGAATATCAGCTGTTTTAGGGTCACTTTTTAAAAAAGAAAGAACTTTAAACCCATCAAGAACAGGCATCATTAAGTCGAGTAAAATAAGATCAGGTTTATCCCTGGCAATAGATGCGAGACCTTCGCTCCCATCTTTTGCAACGGTTACTTGAAATCCTCCAGTCGACAAAACAGTTAGAAAAGTCCGTTGAACAAAATCGCTATCTTCTACAAGGAGTATTTTTTTAGCCATCTCTTTAACCTCATTTAGACCTGTTTACCGGGTCGAATCTAAACCGTTTTATTAAACTCTTGAACAAATTTTAAAAGTCCCTGCTCAAGGTTTGTTTTAGGTGCATACCCCAATTTTTGACGGGCTTTAGAAATATCAGCGTAAGTGACCGGCATATCACCCGGCTGGGGAGGAAGATAATTAATTTTAGCCGGTTTTCCAATAAACTTTGAAAGGAGCTGGATCACTTCATTGACTGGATGGGTTTTTGATTCCCCCAAATTAAAAATTTCGTAATCAAACGGTTTTTCTATGGCCAGGGTGATCCCGTCAATAATATCCTCGATGTAGGTAAAATCCCGTTGAATAGTTCCATCACCAAAGAGCGGGAGCGGTTTTTCATCCCGGATAGATCGCGCAAAACAATGTATTGCCATTTCCGGCCGTTGACGTGGCCCATAAACGGTAAAAAACCTCAGGCAAGTCATCGGAATCTTATAAAGATGGTGGTAATTGTAACAAAAAAGCTCACCTCCCTTTTTAGTGGCGGCGTATGGAGAGACCGGAGAATCAACGGGATCAGACTCCGAAAAGGGGATTTTAGAATTCCCTCCATAAACAGAAGAAGAAGAGGCAAAAACGAACTGTTTAATGGGATGAAGACGGGAAACCTCAAGAAGATTGAGAGTCCCCTTAAGATTGACCTCTTCATATAAAAAAGGGTTTTGAATCGAGGGGCGGACTCCGGCACGGGCGGCTAAATGAAGGACCCGGTCAACAGGATATTGAGCAAAAATTTTTTCTAAAAAGGAAAAATCCCGTATATCCCCTTCAAGGAGAATGAAGTTTGGATGATCTTTAAAGAGGGCGACATTTTTTCTCTTTATTGCCGGATCATAAAAGGAATCAAAGTTGTCGAGACCGAATACGGTATGCCCCAGAGAGAGGAGCCGTTCGGTCAGGTGGGATCCGATAAATCCCGCGGCGCCTGTAATTAAGAATTTCTGCAATCGGTTCCCCTTACTGCCGGCCAACGGAAATATAGGTAAATCCATGCGACCGGACCCTCTGCGGGTCATAGACATTCCGGAGATCGATTAAAAGAGGGGCCTTCAGCAATTCTTTTAATCTTGCCAGATCGAGGTTTCGGAATTCATTCCATTCGGTCATTAAAACGATTCCGTCTGCTCCTCTTGCGGTCTGATAGGGTTCTTCGCAGTATGAAATCTTTTTATAAAGTTCCCTGGCTTTTTCCATTCCTGCCGGATCATAAGCCTGAATCGAAACCCCTTTCTTAAGGAGCCCTTCGATAATCGCCAATGCCGGAGACTCTCTTAAATCATCTGTATTTGGTTTGAATGAAAGTCCAAGAATTCCCAGTGTTTTGTTTTTAAATCCACCCAAAGCCTTTTGAATCTTTTGTATCATCCGGAGTTTCTGTTTTTCGTTAACTTGAATGGCGGTTTTAACCAGTTGAAAAGAATAGCCTGCCGACTCGGCAATTTTAACCAGGGCGTTTGTGTCTTTGGGGAAACAGGACCCTCCAAATCCAGGGCCTGCATGAAGAAACTTGCTCCCGATCCTCTGGTCGAGCCCCATCCCTTTTGCCACCATCTGAACATCTGCCCCGACAAGCTCGCAGAGATTCGCCACTTCGTTAATGAATGAAATTTTTGTCGCCAGAAAAGCGTTTGAAGTATATTTAATCAGTTCGGCTGTCCGGAGGCCGGTCATGACAAACGGGGTTTCGATTAAATAAAGAACCCGGTAGAGGTCCTTCATCACTTCCAGGGCCTTTTGGCTGTCTGACCCCATGACGATCCGGTTGGGCCGCATAAAATCTTCTATGGCTGACCCTTCACGGAGAAACTCCGGGTTTGAAACGACGTCAAACGGTTTTTCCCCTGCATGCCGGGCGATAATCTTTTTAACCATTTCACCGGTTCCCACCGGAACCGTGCTTTTATTGACGATGACCTTATAACCTTTCATGTTCCGTCCGATCGTTCGGGCCGCTTCTTTGATGGCAGAGAGGTCGGCTTCACGGTTATTTCCCTGCGGGGTCCCGCAGGCAATAAAAATAACATCGCTCTTTTCGATCGAGCGGTTCAGGTCTGTTGAAAATGAGAGACGCCCCTGCAACACATTTTTGGCGACCAGCTCTTTCAATCCGGGCTCATAAAATGGAATCTCTCCTTTTTCAAGAAGTTTGATTTTGGACGCATCTTTATCAATACAGAGGGTCTGGATTCCAAACTCGGCAAAGCAGGCTCCTGATACTAATCCGACATAGCCCGCCCCGATCATACAGATTTTCATGGATGCTCCTTTAGAGAAAAATAATTGGAAACTATTGATAACAGAAAACGGGATAAGGGTCAATGAGTATCCTCCCTTTTTAGACCGCTGTTTTTGCCTGATCTTTAAGGGAATCTCTTTTCCTGGGGAGACCAAAGCGGACGTTTATTTTTCTATTCAAAGACTTGATAATTATTGACTTTATAAAATACCG
>JACQBY010000080.1 GCA_016201875.1 Nitrospirota bacterium | reverse complement strand
CTCTACCCTCGCAGATCCTTACACGGTGGTTTCCTCCGCCGTCGGCACCCTGAAAGGCCCCCTCCATGGCGGGGCCAATGAAGAAGTCCTGGTGATGTTAAAAGAGATCGGTTCGAAAGAAAACGCGAAGGCTTATATTCAGAAGAAACTGGCGAATAAAGAAAAAATAATGGGATTCGGCCACAGGGAATATAAAGTCAAAGATCCGAGAGGAGCGATTCTGCAAAAACTGAGCAAACAGCTTTTTCATCAGGCGGGAAAATCCCCTTTTTATGAACTTGCCGAAGAGGTCGAAAAAATCGTGGAAAACCTTCTCTCCCATAAAGGGCTCCATTCAAACGTCGACTTTTATTCGGGGATTCTTTACGACAAAATGAATATTGAACCAGACTTTTTTACCCCTATCTTTGCAATGGGAAGAGTTTCGGGGTGGCTGGCTCATTGGCTCGAACAGGTCCGGGAGAATCATATCTTCCGTCCTACCGAGATTTATGAAGGGGAACGGGGCAAAAAGTATATCCCGATCGGACAGAGAAACGGGTAAAACCAGCGGAGGGTTAAGGCCTGGGTCTGGAAGAGCTTCTGCCTCTCTCCTTAAAATCGCTTCTCTTGCGCGGAGCCGGAAGTTTCCCTTTGACATGGCGATACGGGGTGTGCGGAAGGTCGATGAACAGTTCCTCCTCCGCCCATTCAACCGGAATTTTTTGATGAATAAATTCTTCAATCGCTTCGAGGCCTAAAACGTATTCCTCGCAGGCAAGGGTAATGGCTATCCCTTCGGCTCCGGCGCGGGCGGTCCGGCCGATCCGGTGGACATAATCTTCGGGGTCCTGCGGAACGTCGTAATTAATCACATGGCTCACGCCATCAATATGGAGCCCCCTGGAGGCGACATCGGTGGCCACCAGAATGGTGACCTTTCCCTGTTTAAACTCTTCAAGAATTTTTAACCGCTTTGCCTGGGGAATATCTCCGGTAATGGCCTGAACCGATTTACCCCGGCGCTCCAGACGGTTGCATAACTTTTCTCCCGCCATTTTGGTATTGACGAAAATCAGCACCCGTCCCATTTCCTTTTTCTCGAGCAGTCCCTGAAGCAGAAAAATCTTTTTCGTTTTCTCAACATGATAAAGGACCTGCTGGACCTTATCGGCGGTCATCTGATCGGGCGAAATAACCACCTTGACGGGGTTATTCATATGCTCGTAAGCCAGCTCCATGACGCGGAAATTGAGGGTTGCCGAAAAAAGAAGGGTCTGCCGCTCGTTGTAAGGGGGCGCTTTTCTTAAAAGGTATCTCAGGTCGGGAATAAAGCCCATATCAAACATCCGGTCGGCTTCATCCACCACAAGAATCTGCACCGATTTCAAATGGAAGCATTTCTGTTTAAAAAAATCGATCAGCCGGCCGGGAGTCCCGATCAGGAGATCCACCCCCTCCTGGAACTGTTTTTGCTGTTTCTCATAATCCATCCCGCCAAATACGGTATGAATTCTGAATTGATCATCCGGATTTAAGGCCCGGGCGTCCTGATCGATCTGAACAGCCAGTTCCCGCGTGGGCGCAACGACAAACGCCCTCGGAGCCGAAGGACCGGAAGGTTGTTTCGGGGGAGTTTCCAATAGCCTCTGGAAAATGGCAATTAAAAATGCCGCGGTTTTACCGGTGCCCGTTTGAGCCTGGCCGGCGACATCTTTTCCCTGCAAGGTCAGAGGAAGGGTTTTTTCCTGAATCGGCGTACATTGAGAGAAATTCAAGCTTTTGATCTTTCTGCGTAGCCCGTCAGAAAGAGAAAGCTCTTCAAAATTCATAAACCCATTTTAGCCTCAATGACGGCAATTGTCAATTTTTACTATTTTCTTGATCATTTTAAGAAAAAAAAATACAATTCATGATGTGAGAGCAGCTCTATTTCATACCCAGCGGAATCCCCTGTCGCTGGAAGAGGTTTCAGTCCCCGTCCCTGGCCCCCATGAAATTTTGATCAAGGTCAAAGCCTGCGGAATCTGTCATAGCGACCTCCATCTTTTTGATGGCGACTGGAATTTCAATCTAACCTCCCGGATCCCCGGACACGAGGTGGCAGGGATTGTTGCCGCCGCCGGTTCCCGGGTAAAAGGCTTTCGGGAGGGAGACCCTGTCGGATTATCCTGGATTCATTCGTTTTGCAAAAAATGCCCGGCATGTAAAAGAAAAGATACCGCCCTCTGTGAGCGCCAGGAGATTACCGGAGTCACCGTTGACGGCGGTTATGCCGACTATGTCAAAGCCCCTGCATCTTCCTGTGCCAAACTCCCCCCCGCGCTCTCTCCAGAGCAGGCCGCGCCCCTGATGTGTGCCGGATTAACCGCCTATGCCGGATTAAAACTGGCCCGCCTTAAAAAAGGGGAACGGGTTGCCATTCATGGCCTGGGCGGTGTAGGACATCTTGCCATCCAGATTGCCAAACATCAGGGAGCCAGGGTGGTAACCCTGACCCGATCGAAAGAAAAAGGGGATTTTGCGCTCAAACTGGGAAGCGATGACGTCATTAATCTGGCGGAGAAAGATGCCGTTTCAGGATTGAACGAACTCGAGGGGGCCGATGTCATTTTTTCTTCATCCATCATGCCGGCCAGTTTGGGGAGGCTCATCCCCTCTCTCCGTCCCAACGGGAGATTGATTGTGGTGGGAGGAGGCCGCGGGACCTTCCAGGTAAACCCTGTGGACCTGATTGCAAAACGGATTCAAATCATCGGATCACCGGTCGGAAGCCAGCAAGATCTGGCCGATGTGGTCAAACTGGCAGAAGAAGGGAAAATCCATCCGGTCATCGAAACCTACCCGATCGAAAAGGTCAACGACGCCTTAACCCGCATGCGTTACGGGAAGGTCAGGTTCCGCGCCGTTCTCACATTCTAAACCAGGACTTTTTTTAAAAATATTCCCGTGGGAGACCCGGGGAATTTAGCAATCTCCTCAGGGGTTCCGGTGATCATCACCTTTCCTCCGTTTGCCCCTCCTTCAGGACCCAGATCGATAATATAATCCGCGTTTTTGATGATATCGAGGTTATGTTCGATCACCACCACGGTATTCCCGGCCTCAACCAGCCGGTTTAAAACATCCAACAGCTTTTGAATGTCGGCGAAATGGAGTCCGGTAGTCGGTTCGTCAAGAATATAGAGGGTTTTCCCGGTGGCCCGTTTTGAAAGCTCCCTCGAAAGCTTGATCCGCTGGGCCTCTCCACCCGACAGGGTGGTCGCCGATTGTCCCGACTTAATATACCCCAGACCGACATCCTTCAGGGTCTGAAGCTTTGTTTTAATCAGGGGGATCGACTCAAAAAACTTCACCCCTTCTTCTACGCTCATCTCCAGGATATCGGCGATATTTTTGGTTTTATACTTAATTTCAAGAGTCTCCCGGTTATACCTTTTCCCCTTGCAGAACTCGCAGGTCACATAAATATCGGGAAGAAAATGCATCTCGATCTTGATCACCCCGTCCCCCTGGCATGATTCGCATCTCCCCCCTTTGACATTAAAGCTGTACCGGCCCGGCTTATACCCTCTCGCCCTTGATTCCGGCAACTGGGTAAAGAGATCTCGAATCAGGGTAAACAACCCCGTATAGGTGGCCGGATTCGACCTCGGGGTCCTTCCGATAGGCGACTGATCGATATTGATCACCTTGTCGAGCTGTTCAATGCCGGTAATATGGGCGCAGGCGCCGGGCTTTTCGGTGGACCGGTAAAAGTAATGGGCAAGATGTTTATAGAGGACATCGATGACCAACGTGCTCTTCCCCGAGCCTGAAACTCCTGTGACACAGGTTAAAAGTCCGAGCGGAAAACCGGCATCGATCCCTTTGAGGTTATTCTCTGTCGCCCCTTTGACGGTTAAGAACTTTTTAACGGGGCGGTGCCTCTTGGGGAGCGAGATCGAAAGGTACCCGGATAAATACCTCCCCGTGATCGACCGGGGGTCTTTTTTAATCTGGGCGGGGGTCCCCTGCGAGATGACTTCTCCTCCCAGCAATCCGGCTCCCGGCCCCATATCAATCACATAATCGGAATCCATAATGGTCTCTTCATCATGCTCGACCACAAGGACCGTATTTCCGAGGTCCCTTAACCGTTTCAGGGTATTTAAAAGCCTTTCATTGTCCCGTTGATGGAGGCCGATACTCGGTTCATCGAGAATATAAAGGACGCCGACCAGGCTGGAGCCGATCTGGGTGGCAAGACGGATCCGCTGTCCTTCCCCTCCCGAAAGGGTTGCCGCCGTCCTGTCGAGCGTCAGGTAATCGACCCCCACGCTGATCAGAAAACCGAGCCGGTCCCTGATCTCCTTGAGGATTCTCTGGGCAATCAGGCGGTCTTTTTCAGACAGGTCGAGCTGAGAAAAAAAGTCATCGGCTTCTTTAATCGAAAACCGGCTGACCTCTGCAATCGATTTCTCCCCGACCTTGATCGACAGGCTCTCTTTCTTTAACCGGGCGCCCCCGCAGGCCATACAGGGGTGGATGGCCATATACTTTTCGATTTCTTCTCGGATAAAAACGGAGTCGGTCTCCCGGTAGCGCCTCTCCAGGTTGGGGATCACCCCTTCAAACGGCTTCCGGTAAGTGTCGCGCTTCCCGTCCCGTTCATAATAAAAGGTCACGGGGTCGTCCCCGGTTCCATATAAAATGGCTTTTTGAAATTCCGGCTTTAACTGTTTAAACGGGGTTTTCAGATCAAACTTGAGATGGGCGGCCAGAACTTCCATCATATTAAAATAAAACCCGGCCCCCCTTTTTTCCCACGGTTTGACCGCGCCTTCCCTCAAAGAAAGCGTCCGGTCGGGAACGATCAAATCAGCATCGAGGTCCCGCGTGGTCCCCAGCCCGCCGCAGGAAGGACAGGCCCCCTGAGGGCTGTTAAAAGAGAACATCCTCGGCTCCATCTCGGGATAACTGATTCCGCAGGCAACGCAGGCCAGCTTCTCATTAAACAGCGCGTCGGCCTGGTTCTCCCTGGCAATGATCACCAGCCCTCCG
>JACQBY010000079.1 GCA_016201875.1 Nitrospirota bacterium | reverse complement strand
TCGATGAAAAATCCGGCGGCGCTTCAGGAGATCATGAACAAACTGGCGGAAGCAAAAAAAAATGAGACCCTGGCGAAATGACGCCGGACATCGTGGAAACAGAAGCGTTTAAACCATTTCTGATCGCGTGGAATCTCACCAGGCGCTGCAACTTGAGGTGCGAGCATTGTTATCTCTCTGCCGGCGAAAGAGATGCCGGCGCGGTAGATGAACTGAATACCGAAGAATGTTTTAAAACCATCGACGAAATGGTTCGGGTGAATCCCGCTTCAATTCTGGTCCTGACCGGAGGAGAACCTCTGCTCCGGAAAGATCTCTCCCAAATCGCCCGGTATGGTTCAGAAAAAGGGATGATGGTCGTCGTCGGAACGAATGGAACCCTGTTGAGCGATGAAAAAGTCCGCGACCTCAAAAAAAATGGCGTCATGGGGGTATCGATCAGCGTCGATTCGCTCGACCCCAACAACCATGATTCTTTCCGCTGTATTCCCGGCGCCCTCAACGGGGCCCTGGAGGGGATCGAAGCCTGCAACCGGAACGGCCTTCAGTTTCAGGTCCATACCACGGCAAGCAGTATGAATTATCAGGATATTCCAAAAATAATGGATTTTGCATACGAGAAAGGAGCAAAAGTTTATAACCTCTTCTTTCTCGTCTGCACCGGCCGGGGCGAAGAGATGTCGGATATTACCCCCGCACAGTATGAAACGGTTCTGGAATATCTGGTTGATGTTCAGAAAAAGTTCCCCGGGATGCTGGTCCGGTCGCGCTGCGCCCCCCATTTTAAACGGATTGCTTTTGAAAAAAATCCGGACTCCCCTGTCACCAAAGCGCAGGGGTACGAAGGGGGCGGTTGTCTGGCAGGAACCCATTATTGCCGGATTACGCCCGAAGGGGATGTGACCCCCTGCCCCTTTATGCCGGTTTCTGTCGGTAATTTGAGGAAAGAACCGTTTGATCATATCTGGAATACCTCCTCCCTCTTTGCTGACCTTCGCAAGCCTGTTTTAAAAGGAAAGTGCGGCGATTGCGAGTACAGCGAGCTTTGCGGAGGATGCAGGGCCCGGCCGTTTGCTTCCCACGGCGATTATATGGACGAAGACCTCTGGTGCCTTTATACGCCCAAAGGAGGGGCTAAAATTATCCCTCAGGCCCCTCTTGCCGATCTCAACCTCCTCTGGGATGAACGTTCTCACACCCGGTTAAGCCGGCTTCCGTTTTTCCTGCAAAAGATGATTAAAGGGAGAGTCGAAGTTTATGTCAGGCAACAGGGGAGATCTGTGGTTACCCTTGAAGATATGGAAGCGTTGAGGCAAAAAACTTTTGGAAACGCAAAACCGGTATTCGACGGCGGACAATTTAAAGGATTGGAATAAATCATGAATGCTTTCAAGATGGTCAATTTCTGGATCCATTTGATTTCGGGATTCAGCTATGTCGGCGGAATTTTCTTTTTTCTGCTATACCTTTCTCCCGCCTCAAAAAATTATTTGAATAACGAATCCTTCAGGATATTTCTTGAGGGCCTCCATGACAGGTTCCAGAAGCTTTCCGGCCTTTTCATCACTCTCCTCCTCATCACGGGAGGGCTAAATATCCACTTCAGCCATCTGACGAGAGGCGAATTTTCGAAACAATATTTTGTCGCGCTCTCTTTTAAAATTCTCTTCTTCAGCATTATGCTGACCCATTATCTGTTGATCCTCAAACTCCTCCTCGGCAAGGAGAAAAAAACAGGATTAAAGGAAATACCCTTTAAACAGACGATGGCTATCCTCGGCCTTTTAATTTTATTCATGGCCTCTTTATTGAAAAATCTTGCTTAAACCATCCACCATGCGCAACAGACTTTTGCGGTTTTTGCATGCGGGGCTTCACACCAGCGCGCGGTTTTTGCATGCGGGGTTCCACACCCGCGCTCTGACAGGTGCCGGCTTTAGTTTTATCTACTGGACGGGGATCTCGCTTATTGAATCGCTCTTGTTCGATCAGGGAGGCTTTTTCCAAATCTTTTTTCAGCCCGATTTAAATGAAGCGGTCCTTCGTTTCTGGGTGATCGCTCTTATTTTTATTGTCATGACCGGCTTTAGAAAAGAGGTTTAAAGTTGAAGAGTCGAAAGGTTTAAACCCTTCAACTATTCAACCCTTATCAGCGGCTCAGGGGAAGGGATCGGCCTAAAAAGAGCGAGACCGAACTGTCTCCATGATTCGCTATGGCAAGATCGATAACGCCGTCATGGTTAAAGTCTCCCTTAACCATTGAAAATGGACCCCGCCTGGTCTGATAACGCGCGGGAGCGTTTTGAAAGGTCCCATCCCCGTTTCCAAAAAGAACCACCAGAGAACTGCTGGCATAATTGATAAAGGCGAGGTCTATGAGGTGATCTCCGTTAAAATCCTCTGCTGCTACAGAGATCGGTTCTGTATCCCCGCTCATCGTCTCGCCATTTCTAAAGGTTCCATCGCCGTTCCCTAAAAAGACCGAAACATTGTGGTGAATGGCATCCACGGTAATTAAATCGGACTTGCCATCCCGGTTTAAATCGGCCTGCGTCAGGAAGAGGGGTCTGAAATTCTTTCCGGAATACCTGTAGCCCGAAACAAAATCCCCCTTCCCGTCCCCCAGGAAAATCTGAATGCCGCTTTTCATCGGACCATTGTTCGCAATGGCAAGATCCAGTTGACGGTCATTGTTAAAATCTGCCACGACCAGCGCCGTGGGGGTATCATCGACATTAAATGTTTTATGATAGGTAAATGTTCCGTCGCCGTTCCCTAAAAAGACAACCAGATGATCGAACCGGGATAACAACACCAGATCTGCCCGGTCATCCTGGTTGAAGTCGGCGGTGGCCAGAAAAAGAGGGGAACGTTGGTCCAGTGCGATTTTTCCCCCTTCTTTGAAGGTCCCATCTCCGTTCCCCAAAAGTATCGTCAAATCATCGGTTTCATTATTCAAAACGGCAAGATCAGGAATCCGGTCTCCGTTAAAATCACCGACGGCCATCCCTTTCGGTCTTTTACCGACCGGGAACATCTGATGGTCTTTAAAGGTCCCGTCTTTCTTTCCCAGGAGGACCGAAACATTGCCGCTGTTGGTATTGGAGGTAATCAGGTCGAGAATTTCATCGTGATTGAGGTCTGCCGCCACAAGATAGGTGGGGTTTAATCCGACATGGTAGGAATCCTCTGATTGAAAAGCTTTTTGAAAGGGGGAAATATCGGCGGAATGGTTTTTACATCCGGTAAAAAGAGTCAAAAAAAGCAGGAGTAAAATGCGAAAGGACATTTTTTAGAGGAGTTTCTTTTCGTCTCCCTGGAGATACTTTTTCATTTTATCCATCATCTCACGGTCAAGAAGCCCGACTTCTCCCCGTTTGTCCATGAACGCTTTGATTTCACCCAGCCGGGTCGGGGCTTCGGGGTTCTCTTTTAACCGTTTGGTCTTTGCCAGAGCATCTTCGAAGGCATCAAAGGTGAGAGTATTATAACCGAACTGGCGGATCCGGATGACCGCTTTCATCATCGCTTCGTTACGAAAGCGGGTGAGCATTTCAGAGGTGATCGTATCGGATTGGGCCCTGCGGGCCCTCCGCTCAGCGGCCTTTTTTATTCCCGACCTTACAAATTCCGGCGAGGTCTGGAGACGTTTCCATGCTTCCGGCGTCCATTTGATCTCTTCATCTTGCTGGCTCCAGATCTGCGCCAGATTCCCCTCGGTCATTTCGGCCATTCCTTTTGACAGGGCAATCTCTTCGGCATCTTCTCTGAGCATCTGAGTGACAAATTCCAGCGCCATGGGGGGGGTCTCTTTGATTTTTTCCTGAAGCATCCGGAGAGCCCCTTCGGTCCATTTCAACCGGAAAGGGGCCGCCTCGCCCTTTAATCCCATCCCTTCGATTTTGGAAAATAACTCCGAATTGACTTCGAGATGCCCTCCCTCTTTTGCAATCTCTTCGGCGATTTTCTGCGTCATCGGACGGAGAAATTCGGGAACGGTTTCAAGCATCTCTTTGGCTTTTTTGGTCCAGAAAATCCCTCCCGGCTCCGCGGGCATCTCGACACCCGACATCCCCTCGTTTTTCCACCGGGTCAGATGTTCGGGAGTGATTTCGGCAATTCCCGCAGCCTCCGCTTTTTTCTCGGCCAGTTTCTTGACCATCGCTCTTAAGAAAAAAGGGGCCTGTTCGATTTTTTTAAGCGCTTCGGGCGTCCAGTTCATGAGACTTCACTTCGAGATCCTTCGTTCCACTCAGGATGACAGATTGAGTTTTGTCATTCTGAGCAACGCGAAGAATCTCATTTTAAGGTTAGTACAGGGGAAAAAATAGCTTTTTCCAAACCATTCCAGAAAATTCTACGGGCTTCCAAAGATTTTAATGCCCCTTCTCTGATCAGTTTCCGGTCTTCGGGAGTGTTATAATGAGAAATTAATTCGTTAAAGATCTCGGCATGATGCTTATCCTGGATAATATGGAAGGTGAAATATTCATAATCTTCTGGCTCAAGAGAGGTATTCTTCTCGATCCCTTTGACAAGATAAGAAAACATATGGGGAATTGAAAATTCATGACCCGGCCCAATGGCTCCCAGGCCGATTCTGAAATCTTCATCCCGGGTGATCTCCATGTGGAGTTCGACAAACCGGGAGACTTCGGGCAATGGCGTTATCCGCCCCCAGTCGTTGTCCTGAAGGCCAAGCCTTTTTAGAAAGTTGCGATAGAGCGCCGGATGGCTTCTGAAAATCGTATGCTGGCCAAACTCGTCGTCATAGACATGCCGGAATAACGTAGACGTGGATGGATCGGGAATCCTCGGTTGAAGAATCGTCATGTAATTAACGAATATTTTGACCAGCTGATAATGCTGGAGGCCAAACTGCTGAATCTGCCCGATCGAGAGGGAAAGGGTGGAGAATTTCTTAAGAAACGGATGATGAACAGCGACATGCTGTTCGATTTCATCCTGTAAGTCCTGAATAAACGTATTCATAAAAAACCCTTAGGCGGGTGTGGAATTACATGCTCATGAATTGGGCAAACTTCACCTTTGCCTCGTCGATGACTTCTTCGGAAATTTTGGTCAACCCTTTTTCCGCGGCCATCCGTTCAATCTCTTTTTTGGCAAGAGGCCTGACAAAAGCAGGAATGTTTTCAAGTTTTTGACTGGCCCCGGGGGTCCATTCAATCCCGTCCTGGTCGTTTTTGGACTCTTCGATCACCTTTGGGGTGATCACCTGGTACCCTTTTTTTTGGGCAAACGCTTCAATCCCCCCTTTGATCATCGGACGGACAAAATCAGGAATTTTTTCCATCCGTTCCAGTCCTTCAGGAGACCAGGTGACTTTTGACACGGCGCCTTCTTTCATTCCCGCAATCATAGAAGAAAAGGGGCATTTCCCGGCTTCGGCCTTGACCTCTTCCGCTCCGACCTGTGGATCGGGCGATCCAAAGACCGGACCGGAAGGCGCCGCGGCGCCGGAAGACGGAGGAGCATTAGCGGGCGCCATCGATTCTCTGAGGGTTCCGCGGGTCAGTTCAAAAGGTTCCGGCGCAGTTGTCCGGCCGCCAAGCTTGACCCCCAGAGCGCTCACCATCTGAGTTTCACCCGCATTCGTCACCATGGCCACCCGGCTGTCGCACTTCGGACATTCAAACATCACCCCGAGGGAATCTTCTCCAGGCGTTTCGACTTTTTGAAATACCATAAACGCTTCACATTTCATACAAACAAACTTCATACTATCCTCCCATCTTCTTGAATTTCAATTGATCCATGATTCCCGCCGCAATCTGTGAAAATTTCTTTACCGCATAGTCTGTTTCATCCGAAAGGGGCTGTCCATGGTCGCAGGCGTAGCTCATTTTTTTACTGAATGGAATTTTTCCAAGGAAAGGCACATTTAACTCCTGGCAAAGGAGGTCGGAGCTTCCGTCAAACAGTTCGCTCTCTGTATGGCATTCCGGGCAGAGGAACCCGCTCATATTTTCGATCAATCCGATCACTTTGATGCC
>JACQBY010000078.1 GCA_016201875.1 Nitrospirota bacterium | reverse complement strand
GTAAACTTCGGCGCCGTCGGAGACGAAGGTTGCCCCCCTGACCCATAGCTTACGTTTCCGACCTGTGGATCGGTCGATCCAAAGACCGGACCGCATTACCCGCAGTTAAAATACCGGTCATTTTTGCCGAATGATGATAACAGATCGCCGCGGCCAGCGCATCGGCGGCATGGTCCGATTCTGGCGGAGCTTTTAGTTTTAGAAGGCGCCCGACCATCATTTGAATTTGCGATTTATGCGCCGCCCCATAGCCTGTGATCGCCAGCTTAATCTGCGTGGGGGTATATTCGGCGACCAGAAGCCCGTGAAGTTCCCCTACCAGGAGCGCGATCCCCCTCGCCTGGCCGAGTTTAAAAGCAATCTGAATGTTTTTGGAAAGAAAGGTGTCTTCCACGACGATCACATCGGGAGAAAATCGGGTAACGATCTCCACGAGTCCATCATGAATAGTTTTAAGTTTTTTGGATAAAGAATGCCGGGCGGAGGTGGTAACGACCCCCATCCCGGAACATATGAGACGGCCCGACTCTTCGTCGACAATGCCGTAGCCGGTATGTTGCGTACCGGGATCAACTCCCAGAACCCTCATTTAGAGGCAACGAGCTGTTCGATGAGCTGGTCTGAAATGTCAAAATTCGCGTAGACATTTTGAACGTCATCGTGGTCTTCGAGGGCTTCCATCAGATGGAGCATATGGGCGGCCTCTTTCCCTTCTAATTTGACATACGTCTGGGGAACCATCGTAATTTCGGCGTAGGAAGGTTCGATTTTATTCTTTTTAAGCGCCGTATTGACCGCTTCAAAAGATTGGGGATCGGTAAAGATGGTATAGCCGGTATCGGAAGTCTGCATATCTTCTCCCCCCGCGTCGAGAACAATGTTCATCAGATCGTCTTCTTTAATTTTATTTTTATCGACGGTCAGGTACCCTCTTTTTTGGAACATCCAGGAGACGCAGCCTGATTCGCCCATATTTCCGCCATCCTTTGAAAAGATCTGGCGAAATTCCGGGGCGGTCCTGTTTTTGTTATCGGTAGTCGCGTCGATGAGCATGGCCACTCCGCCGGGGCCGTAGCCTTCGTAACGGAGCTCTTCGTAGGTCGTTCCGGGAAGCTCTCCGGTCCCCCTCATGATCGCCTTTTGAATATTATCGGAAGGCATATTGACATCTTTGGCTTTTAAAATGGCGGTCCTCAACCGGGGGTTCCCTTCCGGGTCGCCGCCGCCGATCCTCGCGGCGATGGTGATCTCACGAATGATCTTGGTGAAAGATTTACCCCGTTTGGAGTCTATCAGGGCTTTTTTATGTTTTGTGGTCGCCCATTTCGAATGACCTGACATCGCCTCATCCCTTCGTTACAACGCTAAAGTTTAACTATCCTCCCCTTTTTTGTACCATAAAACCAATAAATGAGTCAAACGTTGAAGATCAGTCTGCAAGAAGGAAATCAAAGTCGGCCCTGGAGATTGAAAAATCGTCACCTGGTTCTTTTGCCCGATCCGGTGAACCCTGTCCGAAGCCTGGTTTTCGACAGCCGGATTCCACCAGGGGTCGAGATGAAAAACGTACGACGCCCGGGTCAGGTTCAGCCCCTGCCCCCCCGCTTTTAAACTGAGGAGGAAAACAGCGGGCTTCTCCCCCCCCTGAAACGCCTGGACAAGGTCCCTTCTTTTTCCGGCAAGGGTGGAGCCGTCGAGCCTCGAAAACCCGATCGCTTCTTTTTCCAAATCCTCTTCCAGAATATCCAGAAATGACGTGAACTGCGAAAAAACAAGGGTGCTGTACCCCTCTTCTAAAACCTGTTTGAGCTGTCCCGTTAAAAACTCAATCTTCGGAGAAGGCTCCCTGTTCTCAGGGTCGACTAACCGGGGCGAGACGCAGATCTGCCTGAGGCGCAAAAGGGCGGTCAGGGCGATAATCTGCGCCTGAGGGCCGGTTTTAATCCGGTACGCCTCGTCAATAATCGCCTTTGTCCGGGCAACGGTCAGCTGGTAAAGCTCTCTCTGTTTTTTTGTCAGATCCAGATAGATATTTGTCTCTATCTTCGGGGGGAGGTCTTTTAATATTTTTTCTTTTGTCCTCCTTAACACAAACGGCCGGGTACGGCAAAGAAGCCTGTCCAGAAAAGGAGAATCCTCGACCCTGATCAGCGGCTTGAACTCCTCATAATCCCCCAGGAGGCCGGGAAGGCTGAGATCGATCAGGGAGTAGTATTCTCCAAGATGATTTTCAAGCGGCGTTCCGGTCATCACGAGCTTGAAACCCCCTTTCAACTGCCGTACGGCGCCTGTGGTATCGGCGTAAATATTTTTAATGGCCTGCGCTTCGTCAAAAATGATGACATGGAATGGAATCTCTTTTAAGAGGGCGATATCCCTCCGGACAAATCCATACGTGGTGATGACCAGATCGGCGTCTTTAAAATCCGCGCTCCGCTCTTTGCCCGTATAAACGTGGACTTTCAGGCCGGGATAAAAATGGGCAATTTCATTTTCCCAGTTAAAGACCAGGGAGGTCGGGACCACGACCAGATGGGGGGCATGAGCGGGGTAAAGAGAGGGGATCCGGCCTTCTTTAATCCCCCCCAGCAGGCTGATCGCCTGCAGGGTCTTGCCCAGACCCATATCATCGGCCAGGCACCCCCCCAGCCTGTGCTGATAAAGGAAAGCAAGCCAGTCATATCCCTCTTTTTGATAGGGACGGAGTGTTGCCTTTAGATTGTCCGGCAGAGGTGTTTTTTCAATTTTCTCAAAATGGGTCAGCCGATCGATCAGCCGCTCATCTTCGGGCAACAGCTTGATGATGACCCCCTCTTTTCGGAGGCTGATCCAGTCGAGAAGCTGAAACCGGGGCATTCTGACAATCTCTTTTTT
>JACQBY010000088.1 GCA_016201875.1 Nitrospirota bacterium | reverse complement strand
TGGAATTTCGTCTGCCTGGAGTACAGGATCGTTTCAAGCCCGTGGATATGACCTTCCTCGGGACTTAAAAAATCATGGAACCATTTGTAATTCTTCGGCTCTGCCATAAGGCGCTACTTCTTTCAGTGGCTTGTGGGGAAGCTTGATATTTCCACGGGACAAAAGACCCCGTTTGACTTCAACGATAGATGGACTTTTACACTGGAATTTTTCTATCAGGTAATCGGCGGCGACTTGCGGTTGAAGCAGATCTCCGCAGGTAAAAATGTCTACTGCCGCATATTTATATTCTGGCCAGGTATGGATGGTCAGGTGGGATTCCGCGATAACCACTGCGCCACTGATACCGAAGGGACTAAATTTGTGGAAATACACTTTCAGGATGGTTGCTCTGGCCTCTTTTGCTGCCGAGACCATAAATTCTTCTACTTTCTTAAGGTCATTTAATAGCTTGGAATTACATTCTTGTAATTCAACCAGGACATGGGTCCCCAAGGCGTGCAATCGATTTGCCCCCTTTCGTTATGAACGGATTCTATTATCCGTTTCCCGTGATTATTTTGAAATTCGTACCTCCTCGATCGGTTGATGTTCCCACTTTTTTTGGTGTGTCGCTCTCTCGCGGAATTTTTTAAATTTCGTTGTTACTATAACTCAATTTTTGAATTTGTCAATAAAAAATCTTCTCCATTTTAAAAATATTTTTCCGGCCCCCCGGTCACGCCGAAACCATCCGATCAAAGCGCCGCAGAAAGATGAAAAATTGTTCTAAACCGGCCTGAAAAATTTCAAAAACTTGGTATACTTTATGTTTGAAGTTAAAAAACGGACTATCCGGAGCAAACATTTATGGCGGGCATAAAAGAAGAAACTCCATCGGCTAAAAATGTCTGGATATTAATTACCACGCTTGGCCTTGCGGTTTTAATGTCGTTTCTTTTTATTAAAATCATTATTCTCCTCGAATTAAAAGAGTACCTCGGCCTTGTGGTCCCGCTCCTCCCTGTCTTTTACACGATTATCTATCCGATGCTCGACGGCCCTTTTTCTTCTATTCATAAAAAGGGAAGGCCTTCCGGGGGAGCCCCGATAGAGATCGCCACCCCTTCTTATTTCAGGAACCTTTCGCTCTGGAGAATCGGAACCGCCGTCATGATCGCATTGGCAATTAAGTTTTTAATGGAAATTTCACTCTATGGAATGATACTATTCCTCTCGCAAGGCTCGCTGTCCGACATATGGATGAGAATAGACCCCGCTCTTTTATTAAAATTATTAAAAGGAGATCTGGTCAGCTCACCTCTTTCGATGCTTTTTTTGGAAATGCTCCTGATGAGCAGCGCCGGAGGGATCTGGTTAGGGTATAGCTCCAAAACAAAACCAATCATGGAAGGGCTTCTGGCGGGGACGCTCCTTTCAATTATCGCGGCGTTTACAAATATTACCCCGATTTATGCCAAAATCAACGAGATGACTTCTCTGGTAACAGGCTGGTCGTCTCCCAAGCTCTCTTTTGAGCTGATTTCAGGCGGGTTGGTTTCCACCTTCTTTTTCAATTGCTGGGTTTTATTCGGAATCAAATTAAGAGCCTATCACCGGATCGGCCTGAAGACGGCCAGACGAAAATAATGGACTCCTGAAAAATATGAAAAAAGATAAATCTTCAAGCCAAAAAAAAGAAAAAGAAAACAAAAGCAAGGCCAGAAAAACCAGAAACCTCTTTAACCGGATTTTCATGGGGTTGTTGGTGCTGTTCTTCATCATTGGCGTTGTCTATTCGATCAAAAGCATCCGGCCGGTTAATCTCCTTGAGAGCGGAAACCACCCTTTTAAGGGAAACTCCGGGGCCAAAGTCATTGTTTCCGAGTTCAGCGATTTTCAATGTCCTGCCTGCAAAGGGGCCGAAGTGAATATGAAAAAACTGCTGGCCGATTATCCGGATAAAATCAAACTTGTGTTCTATCATTATCCCCTTTCAGCAAATCATCCATGGGCCATGCTGGCCGCAGAGGCTTCGGAATGCGCAAACGATCAGGGACAGTTCTGGCCGTTACACGATCTCCTTTACGACCGGCAGGAGATCTGGTCAAAAGATTCCGCGCCCTCAAAATTATTTAAAGGCTATGCGGCCGAACTGGGGATAAAAGCAGAACCTTTTAACACCTGTCTGGATCAGGGGAAGAAAAAATCGGTCATTGCGGAAGACCAGGGCCAGGGAGACGCCCTTCAAATCCAATCGACCCCCACCATTTTTATCAACCAGCAGCGGATCATCGGCGGCAATTCGTACCCCGACTTAAAACAGGCCGTGGAAAGCGAAATAAACCTCCGTTCCTGAAAAACGATTTGATGACCCGTGATCTCCCAGAATAAAAAAACCGCTTATTTTTCGTTTATTATTTTTTCCAGACTCCTCCTGGGGGGGATGTTTATGGTCAGCGGCATGGAAAAACTCCTCTACCCTCCCGAAGAGTTTATCGTTGTTTTAAAGAGCTACCATCTTCTTCCCGAACCCCTTTTAAGGCCCTTTGCGTTATTTTTTCCCTGGATCGAAGTTCTCTTCGGAACTTTTCTGGTCATCGGTCTTTTTTATAAAATCTCTCTTTTAATGGTGGGGGGATTGCTCCTTTTATTTACCCTTGCCATCGGGTCTACCCTCGTGCGGGGGATTCCCCTTGAGGATTGCGGCTGTTTTAAATCTCTGGGGTTTAAAGAGAGTGGAGGTACGGCTGTTTTCAGAAATATCATCCTCCTATTGTTCTGGGTTAACCTTTATTTTTATCCCGACCATCGGTGGACGGTTGATCGCTGGCTGAAGGAAAAAACTTAGCCGGAAAGGGCCTCAACAATCTTTTTATGGCTTGCCGAAAAGGGAAACTCCCTGAGCCCGGCTAAAGAAACCCACCGGTGGTTTTTGTCCCGGGGAGGACTCCCTGAATGGTACTCCGCGTTAAAGATATGAAGCTCCAACTTAAAATGGGTAAAGGTCTGGCGGATTTTTAAAATAGCTTCTCCGACATTAACCTGAAACCCGAGATTTTGATAAATCTCCAGCCGTTTTGTCCCGCCGGTTAAATTCGCCTTTTTTATCGCCTCTTCAGGAAACTCCCATAACCCCCCCAGGAGCCCCTTCACCGGCCTTTTCCGGATAAAGACCCTCTTGTTTTTCCAGATCACCAGGGCTGACTGAACCCGAAGGGGAAGAGGTCCTCTCTTCTTTTTAAGAGGGAGGAGCTCCTGAAGATGTTGCTCAAACCCCTGGCAAAGAGTTTTGAGGGGACAGAGGCCGCAGACCGGATTCCGCGGCCTGCAGACCGTTGCCCCTAAATCCATTAAAGCCGAATTAAAGCTCCGGGCATCTGACGGAACCAGCGAAGCGGAATATGCCCAGAGGATTTTATCCAACCCGGCGCCGGGAAGAGCCCGAAGGGCAAACAGGCGGGTCAGGACTCTTTTGACATTCCCGTCGAGGATGGGAAAAGGCTGATTATAGGCCAGGCTTAAAATGGCTCCAGCGGTCGATTTTCCGATCCCGGGCAATGTAATCAGCGCATCCATCTGATCCGGGAACCGGCCGTTGAAGGCTTCCACAACCTGCTTGGCCGCCCGGTGAAGATTTCTGGCCCGTGAATAGTAGCCCAATCCCTCCCATTGTTTTAAAACCAGGTCCTGCGGCGCTTTCGCTAAAGCCTGGATTGTTGGAAAAGAAGAGAGAAACCGCCGGTAATAAGGGATCACCGTTTCGACCTGAGTCTGCTGAAGCATGATTTCAGAAACCCAGACGGTATAGGGAGAAAAGGCGCTCCGCCAGGGAAGGTCACGGCCATGGGCCTTAAACCATCTGAGGAGCCGTCTCGAAATGTCGCTCTTTGTTTTTAATACCACGGTTGTTTTAAGGAAAAGAGGCTTTGAAACGGGTTATTTGAAAAACCGGTTACCGGGTCGATGCCACGTTCTCATCCACCATGACCATCCCCCACATCTGGTTATGAATTCCGCAAAAATAGGTATAAATGCCAACGCGGGCGATTTTATGCTGAAAGCGGGCGCCGGGGGGAAGGGGCTCATTGATCATCGGATCAGCTTCGTTGCTCTTCGCATTGGACGCGGCAGGGGAAAACATTAAAAAATGATCCTGGGTATCCTGATTGACCCAGGTAATGGTTGTTCCCGGTTTGACGAGAATTACTTTAGGAGAAAAGGAGAGGGTCCCTTTCTCGATAGAAATTAAATTAAGATTTCTGACATCTTTAACAGGTCTGGCGGTCCCTTTGACCATGGAGAGGGAGATAAAAAGAAAAATTCCCGGTAAAAGGATATAACGGACAAACTTGTTCATCGTCAGTCATTAAAATCCATTTTTTCTGCTTTGATTCTTTTTTTAATCGCCTCTTTTTGTTTTCTCTTTTTCTTCACACTCGGTTTTTCGTAAAACTTTCTTTTTTTAATCTCTTTCATTACCCCTTCTTTGACCATTTTTCTGGACAAATGTTTAAGGGCTCTTCCCACCTCGTTATTATAAACTTTGACTTCCAAAAAATACCTCGCCTTCCAATGACCAGAAAAACTCCCCGGTACAGTTCATTTTTATTAAGGATAAAAAAATTATCTTATTTTACAGAATTTTACAGGACAAGAATAGTTTTGACAGTAAAGCAATATTCCAATAAAGTCAAGCTGATAATTTTTCCTGGCTTTGGCGGTGCGCTTTCATCATACAGCGGTCCATGACGACTTCAAGGCCCGCCTTTTCCGCCTGCTCCGCCGCTTCCTGGTGGACAATTCCTTCCTGCATCCAGATCACTTTCGCGCCGATACCAATAGCTTCTACGACAATTCCCGGCGCCTCCCCGGAAGGCCTGAAAATATTAACAATATCCACTTTTTCAGGAATCTCTCGTAAGCTGGCATAGACCTTCTGTCCTAAAATGTCCCCCTTTGCCGAAGGGTTGATGCCTATGATGGTATATCCCTGTTCTTTCAGGTATTTAGGGACAAAATGGGCCGGTTTCTCTGAATTGGTGGAAAGCCCCACCACCGCAATGGTCTTATACTTTTTCAAAATTTGCTGCTCTTTTGACTGATCCATGCCTAATCCTCCATTTTCCTTAAAAAGTTGTGACGTCAAGAGTTATGCCGCCGGTCAAATGGTTTTTCTCCTTTCATGGCGATAAAAGCGCCCGTGCCCGGCAGTATCTTTTTTAGAATCCTCTCAAAGAAACGATGGTATTTTAAAAAAGCCTTTTGATTAATTGGCGGAAAATAAAGGACAATCCGCTCATCGCCCGCTACAAATCCGCTGCGGCCCAGCAAACGCTTCAGCTCCCGCCGGCTCCAGAAATGGGCCTGGTTGTAAATCGTATCGGTAAAAAGCCCCTTCAGCCGCCTCAAGAAAGCCCAGAGACTGTAGCGGTTAAGCTCTCCGATTACAAGACGGCCACCTGGTTTGATGACCCGATGCATCTCTTCAACAGCCCGGTCCGGACGGCTTACAAAACAAAGAGAAGTAACAGCCATAGCCAGATCAAATCTTTCTGTCCGGAAAGGGAGAGCCTCTGCCGATCCGCAAACAAAACGGCCGATCAGTCCTGCCTGCCGGAATTTCTGCCGGGCGATTCGGATCATTTCAATAGAAGGATCAACCCCGATGACCTGTGTGCCTCTGCGAGCCAGCTCCAGTGTATAATTTCCAGTCCCGCACCCAATATCCAAGACCTGTTCACCCGGTTTGACCGGAGTCAGGGAAAAGACCGCCTCTTGTTCCAGGGTGTGAGTCAGGGAACCCAGCGGAGTCTGATACCAGGCATCATAAGAGGGAGCCAGGCCCTTAAAATTCATAGCGCACCGTGACATA
>JACQBY010000087.1 GCA_016201875.1 Nitrospirota bacterium | reverse complement strand
TAAGGTTCAATGGTGTTTTTAAAAACCCCATATCGGGGTTTTTTGTTTTATTGATCTTTTAGAAGGATAAGGGCAGACACAAGAAAAAATGGAAACTCTAACGACCGTAAAATTAAGAGAAGATTTAAGAAATATCGCCATCATCGCTCATGTTGACCATGGAAAGACCACCCTGGTTGATAAAATGCTCCGTCAGGCGGGCGTTTTCAGGAACAACGAGATCATGGTTGAGAGAGTGATGGACTCCAATGATTTAGAAAAAGAGCGGGGGATTACGATTCTGGCCAAAAACACCTCTGTCCATTATAAAAATTTTAAAATCAATATTGTCGATACCCCGGGACATGCGGATTTCAGCGGAGAAGTCGAACGTATTTTAAAAATGGTGGACGGGGTGCTCCTCCTGGTCGATGCCTTTGAAGGGCCGATGCCTCAAACCAAGTTTGTCTTGAAAAAATCGCTTGAACTGGATTTAAAGCCGATTGTGGTCATTAATAAAATCGACCGGCATGATGCCAGAGCCAATGAAGTGCTGGATGAAGTTTTTGATCTTTTTGTCGAACTTGAAGCCAACGATGATCAGCTCGATTTTCCGGTCGTCTACGCTTCTGCCAAAGCGGGAGTGGCCAAGCTGAATATGGAAGATGAGGCCAAAGATCTCCAGCCCCTTTTTGAGACCATCCTCAGCAAAATCACTCCTCCACCGGGAGATGATGATGCCCCCTTGCAAATGCTGGTCAATACCATGGAATATGATCAATTTTTAGGAAGGCTTGCCATCGGCCGTATTTTTAGAGGGAAAATCAAGACCGGTGAAACGGTCAACTTGATCCATAAAGACGGTACAATGAAAGCGGGAAAAGTGGCCCGTCTTCTGGGCTATGAAGGCCTGAAGAAAATCGAAATTAAAGATGCCAGAGCAGGGGATATCCTCTGCGTGGCAGGATTTGATGACGTCGCTATCGGAGAAACCCTCGCTGATTTAAATGATCCGCATCCCCTTCCCCCTCTTTCAATCGGCGAACCGACCATTTCGATGTACTTTATCGTGAACAACTCTCCTTTTGCCGGATTGGAAGGAAAATATGTCACCTCGCGGAATCTTCGTGAACGTCTGTTTAAAGAGCTCCGGTCAAATGTCGCGCTTAAAGTGGAAGAAACCGATGACACCGATGCTTTTAAAGTGTCAGGACGGGGAGAGCTCCATCTTTCCATTTTAATTGAAACGATGCGGCGCGAAGGATTTGAGCTTTCCGTATCCAGGCCTGAAGTGATTTTAAAGATGGTCGGAGACGAAAAGTTCGAGCCGATGGAAAAAATGGTCATTGACGTTGAAGAAGGCTATATGGGAATCGTTATGGAAAAGATGGGCCAGCGGAAAGCGGAATTGAAAAACATGGTCAATAGCGGAACAGGCCATGTCCGGCTGGAATTTGAAATTCCCGCCCGCTGTTTGTTCGGCTATCGGACAGAATTTTTAACCGACACCAAAGGTACCGGCATACTGAACCATCATTTTCATGATTACCAGCCCTATAAAGGGGAGATTACAGGCCGCATTAAAGGTGTTCTGATCTCCATGGAACAGGGAGAAACCGTCGCTTATGCCATGAACCATGTCCAGGAAAGGGGCGTTTTGTTTATCGATCCCCAGCTTCCGGTTTATGAGGGGATGATTGTCGGTGAAAACTCCAGAAACACCGATATGGTTGTGAATGTGGTCAAAAAGAAGCATTTGACGAATATCCGGTCATCTTCGGCTGAAGATGCGATTGTCCTGACCCCTCCCAGAAAGCTCTCTCTTGAGCAGGCGATTGAGTTTATCGCCGACGATGAACTGGTGGAAGTGACCCCCAAGTCGATCCGTCTGCGAAAACGCTATTTAAGCGAGAATGACAGGAAAAGGCAGACCAAAAAATAAAATCTGAACCTTTTTTATGATCTGTTGATAAGGAGCCCTCTGTGTTTTATTCATACAGGAGGCTCTTTTTTTATCCAGGCTAAATCCTCCCTCTTTTTTACGATCTTTTGTTTCAATTTTGAAACAAAAAAACCTTTCAAAAGGTTAATTTTATTGACCTTTTTAACGATTTTTCCTTGACATCAATCGATTTTATTTGCTAAATTTTTATCTTTTGACCACCCGCGACAGGGTGGATATTTATTCTCTGTCTTAAAATAGAAAAAAGGGTGATTCTGTAAGCGATAACTTGAAAAGCCTGGCCGTTGTATGCCAGGGTGAGGAGAGGTGAGAATGGCAAAAGTACTCGAAGGCCCCGGAATGGGCCTATTAAAAAAATGGGGAATGTCTGTTCCCGAATTTGTGGTCGTGACATCGATTGAGCAATTTGAATTGCTCGCCCAGGCCAACAAATGGCTTCAGGAAAAGAAACTGGTTGTCAAAGCGCATGAAGCGATCGGCTCCCGGTTCAAACTCGGTCTGGTCAAGATTGATTTAAACATCTCTGGCGCTAAATCGGCGGTTAAAGAGATGCTTGGGAAATCGGTCGGCGGGGGGCTGGTGGTTTCACAGGTCATTATTTCCGAGATGGTCGTTCATAAAGAGGAGTATTATATTGCGGTGAAATCTGTCCGCGAGGGATGCGAAATTCTGTTGGC
>JACQBY010000092.1 GCA_016201875.1 Nitrospirota bacterium | reverse complement strand
TCGTCAGGTTGGTGACAAAGATTCGATACTTATACCCGGCGTCTTCAAGAAGTTCAATTTGAACCGGCCCTTTGCCCGCTGGTTCTTCTTTAGGAATACGCATGACCACAAACCGACAGGCCCGATCCCAACCCATCGGTTGATAGTCGCACTCATTGTATTCAATCTCATCTTTTCCTTTGACCTTGTACCATTTCAAGGCGTCAAAGGTGGGGTGACAGACTTTATTGGCAAAAATGAAATGATAGCCTTCCGCCAAGGAGGCTTCCACACTCTCCCAGCTGATGAATTCTCCATCGGCTCGAAGAATCACTTGCGTTACACAACCTGGAAGATATTTCTTAATGGTGTGTATCAGATCGGCAATCTCATCTCCTCCCATCGTCTCCCCCCGACGCAGTTTGCCGGTTAAATATTCCCGGGTCTCTTCGATAAAACAGAGAACGGGACGAAAACCCTTCTTTCCCCGGTGCTGCCGATTGTGCCCTTTTCGCCCACCCTGCTGCTTTCCGTAAATCGTCTCCACCGTGTGTATCAATATCCACATGAATCCTCTCATAGCCCAGCTCGCATAAATGCCAGACTCGTTCTCTCAGGGCGCTCATCACCTTCAATAACGATTGACCTTGATTGATTCCCAGGGAATCCACATATCGCCAGAAGGTCGTGACATACGGCAATCGGACAACCTTTAATATCCCGCATAACATCGCATCCAACTGAATATAAACAAAATGCCATATCCGGTTAAATCCGATAAACAAAAGCACGATGATCCCGTAGACCATCGGGTAGTGTCCCAGTTTCGGATTCCGGGTAGGGGAACAATAGAACCCGTTGAAGATCTCTTTGAACCCCACCAGATCCATAAATTTCTCAAGCCCCAATAACCCTCCAAACGGGCTCAACCGCTCCCGGCATTCCTCATAAGGTGTCGAAGGCCCAATTTTACTGGCCTTTGATGCGCACCCATTTTCCCCTTGATTTACATGTCCGCCAGAGATAGTCTTATTTCGTTGTTTAACCATTTGGGTTACCTCCTCTTATAATCGTTAGGTTGTCGCAAACCCTATTATAATGAGGTAATCCAAATGATTTTATCTTTTTTTCTCATCCTCCCGTGCAAGATTCAGGGGTTTACTTTGTTTTGCATACATTATGGAGAAAATTTAATTTCATCCGAGAAAGGAAAACGATGGTTGATAAACGATTCGCTTTGGATTTTGCGGAGGATTGGGTGGCCTCATGGAACAGCCACGATTTGAACCGAATTCTGTCTCACTACGATGACAATTTTGAAATGTCATCTCCGAAGATCATTACGATAGCGGGAGAACCCTCAGGGGCACTCAAAGGAAAGAAGAAAGTCGGAGCATATTGGGCGAAGGCCTTGCAGCTGTTCCCAGATCTGCGTTTTGAATTGATATCGACTTTGGTAGGGGTCAACAGCGTTACGATATATTATAAAGGTGCGCGGGCACGGCTCGCGGCAGAAGTATTTCATTTCGGCTCGGATAATAAGGTTATAAGAGCGTTTGCACACTATGCTGATTAAACAGTGCTTCCTGAAATCAACGGTTGAAAAACATTGAAATGGGGCGTAGATTACAAACGGAAATTGTTTATGAAAGGATCGGGGATGGGGAGTTATTCAGGTCTTTATAGCACCCCAGACGAAATGGTTAAAGGGTTACAGCTCAAAAGGACTTATGTGGTTTCTCTTAAATACTCAGATGGGTGATATACCACAAAACGGCAGATAAGGGTTCTTATACAGAAACTATATAAACATTTTTAGGCAGCGAAAAACAGGAGGTGAAGGTCATGCCCCATTTATATTTCAACAAAGGAAAATTAGGCTTCATCGTTAGTTTGATAGCAACATCGGTAAATATTCAGGGCATAAGGCCGATAAGCAAATGTCTCTCCCCTAAAAGGGATATTACTTTACGTGCCTCACTCTTGGCATTGGTTGCCAGGGTTATGCTCATTCCCTTGTCAATTGCTCTTATGTTCTGCGCCAGCAATCCTCCCTTAATCGATGCCGTTAGAGCAGGAGATGCAAGCACCGTACAAGCCCTACTGGATAAGGGTACGGATGTTGATTCGAGAGATAAGGATGGTGGAACGGCTTTGATGTATGCGGCAGTCAAAGGCAATGAGGCCGCTGTGCAGGTTCTGCTGGATAAGGGTGCCGATGTGAACACAAAAGATATGAAGGGCTACACAGCCCTTATTGCAGTAAGTAAGGGAGGAAGCACCAATGTCGCACGCACTTTGATAGCCAAAGGAGCTGACGTAAACGCAAAAGCCAAGGATGGTTGGACAGCCTTGATGGAAGCAGCACAGACAGGCCATGCTGATATCTTGAAAGCGTTACTGGATAGCGGTGCCGATGTAAATGCCAAAGCAGAATTTGCGGGAGGCTGGATAGCCTTGATGTCGGCAAGTCAAGGAGGTCATACCGATATCGTGCAAATGTTATTGACCAGAGGTGCCGAAGTGAATGCAAAAACGAGTAATGGTGTAACAGCTTTAATGGAGGCGGCGTTAGAGGGCCACACCGCTACAGTACAGGCCTTGCTGGGAAAGGGCGCCGACGTGAATGCGAAAGACGGAAAGGGGGTTTCACCTTTGATTTATGCGGCGTTTTATGGCTACGTTGGGACGACACAGGCCTTGCTGGCTGCGGGTGCAGATATGAGAGCAACAGACAACGAGGGCAAGACAGCATTGTTGCATGCGCAACAGAGGGGTTACGGCAAAATTGTAAAATTGCTTAAGGATGCCGGAGCAAAAGAATAGTATGAGAAAGTTGTTGGCATCCCTTGTTTTCTTATTGTTGCTTTCAGGTTGCCTGCTTCCAGGTACGTACTTTGACCCCTCCGACGAATATGTGCGTGGCTTACGTTGGTTTGATCGCGGCGCTTTCGAACAAGCAAAGAATTACTGGGTGCCTTTGGCTAACGCAGGTGACTGCGACGCCCAGTTCAGGTTAGGCACATTGTATTTTCTCGGTGCGGGGGTTCCGCAAAGCGATGAAACTGCGCGCCAATGGCTGCTGGCTTCGGCCAATCAGGGCCAGGCTTTTGCTCAAGGCCTGCTTGCGGTAATGCACGCACATGATACTGTCTCAATCGGAACCGTTGCTCAGACTGTCGTTTTTGATTGTACGTTAGGCTGTGGTGTCGAAAGAAATATAGTGGAGGCCTACAAATGGGCGAGTTTATCGGCGAACTTTTCGATATACGACGGACACCGAGAAAACGTTAAGAATATGATAGTCAAATACAGCCAGTCCCTGAAACCGGAACAAATCGTAGAAGTAAACAATCTGATCAAAGATTGGAAACCTTCCCCAAGTCAGTGCAAACAGAGAAAACTGTTGTAAGGCCAGATAACTATGACGGCTATGAGGCCTAACGAGACGCTGACTACGGATGCAGAAATAGCGCGTTCCGGCATAACTTTGCGTTATGCATGTTCCACTCGGTAATCCTCGGATTTTAGCTTTTCTCAAATGTGTTGAATAGTAGGTGCTATTAAGAAAAAGGTTCTTCGCTTAATCGTGTGGTGATTTTCATGGCGTTTTAAATTTCAGCATGCAGGTCAGTCAGATTTCACTCCGGTTACTGCAAAAGCTCTCAACAAGTCTTAGCCCTTTACCTGTCATGCTTCTCGGAGTCTGCCTTGAAACGTAACACCGAGATTCTTCGCTTCACTCAGAATGACAAAGTGAAGGGTTCAAGCTTTAGAAATACGGCGGGGACTCTTAAATAAAGGATTTCCTCTAACGTTACCTTCGAATTTTAACCACTCGAGCTCACGAAGACCCTTTTTTAATTCTTAACCAAGATGCAGGCGGCCTGGTGGTCTTCGTTGATGGAATAGAGGGGCGGGTCGTTGGTTTCGCATGCCTTGATTTTTTTTGGACAGCGGGATTGGAACCGGCATCCCTCGGGGAGGTCAATGGGGCTTGGAATATCCCCCGAGAGGAGGATGGGGTTCCTCCGTTTTTCAGGGTCTGGCACCGGAATGGCCGAGAGGAGGGCTTCTGTGTAAGGGTGCCGGGGATTTTTAAAGAGATCCTCCGTTCTGGCGAGCTCGACGATCCTGCCGAGGTACATGACGGCGACCCGGTTGCTGAGATGGCGGACCATGTTCAGGTCGTGCGCGATAAACAGGATGGAGAGGTTAAACTCTTTCTGCAAATCTTCCAGCAGGTTGATAATCTGCGCCTGAATGGAGACATCAAGCGAAGAGATCGGCTCATCGGCCACGATGAGCCTGGGTGACAGGGAAATGGCCCTGGCGATTCCGACCCGTTGCCGCTGTCCCCCCGAGAATTCATGAGGGTACCGGCTGACCGCATCCGGATGAAGCCCTATTTTTTCAAGGAGTTTGAGGACTTTTTCTTTCCGTTCGGCTTTATTCCCCATTTGATGGATGATAAACGGTTCCTCGAGGATTTTCCCGATGGTCATCCTGGGGTTCAATGAGGAATAAGGGTCCTGAAAAATAATCTGCATCTCTTTTCGCAGCGAGCGGAGCCGTTTTCCGTCGGCTTTCAAAATATTTTCTCCGTTGAAAAAAACCTCCCCTTCGGTCGCTTCAATTAATCTTAAAATCAGGCGTCCGGCGGTCGATTTTCCGCTTCCGCTTTCGCCGACCAGTCCGAGGACTTCCCCCTCAAAAAGGTCGAAACTCACATCATCGACGGCATGGACCGCTTTTTTTTCCGAAGAGAAGAATCCCGCTTTGACGGGAAAATATTTCTTCAGGTGTGAAACGGAGAGGAGGGGCTTTTTCTTTTCCATCAATGCTTGTTCTCCAGCCAGCAACTGGCCCAGTGCCCGGGTTCTTTTTCTTCGAGCGGAGGCGGGGATGTTTTGCAGACCGGCATGACAAAGGGGCACCGGGGCTCGAAGGGGCATCCCGCCGGAAGGTCGAATAACCGGGGGACAACCCCGGCAATCGCCTTTAACCGTTTTGGTTTTCCTCCGTTTTCATCGAACCGGGGGAGAGATTCCAGGAGTCCCCGGGTATAGGGGTGAAGCGGGTTGGCGAACAACCCTTTGGTTCCCGAATATTCGACAATCTTCCCCGCGTACATGACAGCGACCTCGTTTGCGGATTCGGCAATGATCCCCAGGTCATGTGAAATCAGGACCATGGCCATATTGAACTTTTCCTTTAAATCATGGAGAAGGTTTAAGATCTGGGCCTGGATTGTTACATCAAGGGCGGTCGTCGGTTCGTCTGCAAAGATCAGTTTGGGATTGCACGAAATCGCCATGGCAATCATGACTCTCTGGCGCATCCCCCCGCTTAATTGATGCGGGTAGTCGTCGTATCGCTTTTCTTCCGACGGGATTCCCACCAGGCGGAACAACTCATAAGTCCGCTCCCGCGCTTCTTTGCGGTTCATGTTTAAATGAAGCCGGAGCATTTCGGCGACCTGCTCGCCTGCGGTAAAGACCGGGTTTAAAGAGGTCATCGGCTCCTGAAAGATCATGGAGATTTCTTTTCCCCTTATTTTTCGCATGGCTTCGCTGTTCAGGCCGGAGAGGGATTGTCCGTCGAATAAAAGATCTCCCGAAACGATCTTCCCCGGAGGGGGGACAAGCCTCAGGACCGACAGGGAGGTCATGCTTTTCCCGCACCCCGATTCTCCCACCACGCCGAGGACTTGTCCTCTGCCGACATGGAACGAGACATCGTCAACCGCTTTAACAGTTCCCTGGCCGGTATAAAAATAAGTTTTTAAATTTTTGACCTGGAGGATCGGATGTGAATCGGAGGGGGGCGTCATTTAAGCTCTATACTTCGTCTTTTTTGGCCAGAGCCAGATAAACGCCGGCTTCTTTACCCCCGGGGTCGACAGACTGGGCCTCTTCCCATTCTACCCGGGCGAGGTTTGAGAACCCTTTGACATAATAGCTGATCCCGAGTTGAATATAGGCGGGAATATATTTGGGGTGGACTTCTTTGGCTCTCATTAAAACTCTGATCGACTCGTCCATCCGACCTTTCTCTCTCAGCGTTACCCCGACCAGCGTGATAATATCGGCCAGATTCGGACGGTGGGAGAGCGCTTTTTGAAATTCTTCGAGGGCTTCGTCATAGAGCCCCAATTCCCTGTACTGTTCACCGAGTCGTTTATGTTCGCTGGCGAGTTTCCCATGGATAAAGGGATCTATGGTTTCCGGAGAGGCTTGAACAAACTGAAGCGCCCTCGAAAAAACATCTTTGGCTTCGTCGAATTGCCCCATGTCGTTATAGGTGATGGCAAGATTCAGGGAACATTCGGTATATTTGGGATTGATCTGAAGGGCCCTTTCAAAATATTCAGAGGCTTTTTTAAAGTCGCCCCGCTGGTGATAAATCAACCCGAGCTTGTTGTAAATATCGGCGTACCCGATGATATTGTCTTTTAGCAGTGACAGGAAGAGCGGTTCTGCGTCTATAAACTTTTTATCATTGTATAAGTCGGTCGCTTCTTTTAAAATTTCTTCGAAATCGAATCTCATTCAGGGCCTTAAAAAAGGGGGAGAACAATAGTTCCAGGTAGTCAATTTACTACAAAAATGATACACTGTCAAACCTGATGGGAGGCCCGAGAACAGCGATAGAAGCATCTCCTGGATTCCCGCTTTCGCGGGAATGACGAAAAAGAGCTCTCAGGACTTGCATAGAACCGTCATACCCGCGAAAGCGGGTATCCAGTCCTTTACCGACCAAACGGGTGAACATC
>JACQBY010000091.1 GCA_016201875.1 Nitrospirota bacterium | reverse complement strand
CTCTTTTTGATAGGGACGGAGTGTTGCCTTTAGATTGTCCGGCAGAGGTATTTTTTCAATTTTCTCAAAATGGGTCAGCCGGTCGATCAGCCGCTCATCTTCGGGCAACAGCTTGATGATGACCCCCTCTTTTCGGAGGCTGATCCAGTCGAGAAGCTGAAACCGGGGCATTCTGACAATCTCTTTTTTATCTCCTTCGACCGCGGCGGAGGTTCGGGAAAGATCAAAAATCGATTTCATGATGGCCTGCGCGTTTGAATCGACCACCTGGACGGAATCTTCCCGCTCGACGACACCCTTCCGGCTCAGAAAATCGCGCCATATCTTTTCTTTGACCTCTTCGCCGCCACAGCGGATTTCCGGTTTAATCTCAAACCAGTCGATTCCGGTTGAACGGGTCAGGTCAAACGAAAATTCCCAGGAGGAGCTCCTGACCTGCTTATGATTATAGTAAAGTTCTATGCCATGCTCTTTGAGCTTCAAATAAAGCGCGGAGAGGTTTTCATGAAGCCTGCTCAAAGGAACGGACATTTTATCATGAGCGGCCATCCCCTTAAAAACATCTCCCCCGAACAGTTCATAAGGGATCTGATAGAGAAGCGCCTCTTTGGCTTTGTCGTTCCTGCTGACAAACCATCTCCCTTCATTCAGCCAGATCCGTTCATCCTCCGCTTTAAAAATCGAATGGAAGTAGCGCAATACCTGCTTTGCCGATTTTTTGGTTTCAGCCCGGCTGAAATCTCCTTCGAGAAGCCCTTCTCTGATTATTTTTTCCGGTTTTGACTTTTTATCGGCCTGCAGGAGCCTGAAGAAAATATCATAAATGACCTTTTTCCTTTTTTGCGCGCTCAGCGGCGGATGAAATTTTTTGCCGGTTTCAAGCACCGGGAACAATCTGAAGAGAGACGTCAGGGTGGCCCCTGCCGTTTGGCCCATCCGGGTCTCGGTCTTTAATTGCGCCTGCTCAGGGTTCCCCTGATTAAGATGAATGGACAGGCGGCAGTCGGGCACACCTTCGAGAAGGGGAGAAACCTCTCCGTTGACCTTTAGAATCAAACGGTTCGACAGCTCTTTCCGAAAATCGGCCTCCAGAAGGATCTGAGCCGATTTAAAATGATCGTTCGGCGCCTCAAACGCGCTGACCTGCTCTCCATCCAGGAATGCGGCGGAATCAACCTCTTCTCCGCTGTCGAAATCATCTTCATAACCATAAAACAAATCTCGCAGCCGGTCGAACAAGCGCCAGCCCCCTTCTTCTTTTTCCATTTTAATCAGCCGGTTTTTTTCAAGATCGGCTAAAAAACCGGAGAATCTGAAAAAGTTTTCACAGGCCGCGCCGTCGATCAGGCATCCGGCTTTAATGGACACCTTTTTCCCCGAAGCATCCAGTTCCGTCCAGGTTTTAACTTTTAATTCCGGCTCCCACCGGAGGAGCCGGTTCCCCTTTTGAGTTTCCAATACCAGGGGATAGGCATTGCCGAAACGCTCTAAATAGGAGGCCACATCCCTTATCGCATAAAAAGTAGAATACCCGGAAAAAGAATGATAAAAAGAGGAGGCCAATTCTTCAGGAATATCCTGAGGGGAGAAAACCCTTGCTCCATTTTTCCGGAGGGAGAGAACGGGAGCGCTAAACCGGACATCAATGACGACTTCGACTCTGTTTTCTCTTTTCTTTTGAACCGGTTTTTTATAGGGAAGCCCGCGGACAAACCGTTCCGCGCAAGCGACCGGGGAGTTTTCATTCAAGGACTCTTTGCTCTCTATAGAAAGACTTTTCAACAAAGATGCCTTATATAATGAGTCGGAGAGCGGAATGGAAGAGACCTCGGGGGAAAGAAGGCTCTTTGTGGTTAAAAGGACGCAGATCACATGTTTGCAGGGGAAAGCCGGCACCCAGGCCGGACAGGTGCAGGTGCAATGGATCTGGTCATCCTGCATGAAAACTTTAACTTTGTAACGCCGGGTTCCCCGGACATAAGCCGTTAAAATGGAAAAATCATAGTTCCATTCGTAAAGTTCCAGCTTCTTCCCTTTGACATATTCAAACCCGCGGATCAGGACTTCTCTCGAACCGAGCGTATAGATCGTATTTAAAGGGATCGTTTTCAGGCTGGTGTAAACTTCTGGCTGTTCGAGAATCATTTTTCTGGTTTTCCCCGGTATTTTCTAAACAGAAGGCCGCCGGCCTATAACCGTAAGATTATGAAAGAAACTTAAAATGAAGTAAAGGGTATTTTGGGCAGGAGGGGGAGAAAGACTATTCCATGGGATGCAGTTCCTGATAAAGTTTTCGGGCAACCGCGGGGCTAATCCCTTTGACCTCTTCCAGCTCGGCAAGCGTAGCGGTTTTTATTCTTGCAACCGTTTTAAAATGTTTTAAGAGCTCTTTTTTTCGTGCCGCCCCGACCCCCGGAATATGGTCGAGAAAAGAGGCGATCATCCGTTTGCCCCGTAAATTCCGGTGATAGGCGACCGCAAACCGGTGGGCCTCATCGCGGAGCTGGACCAGCAGACGGGTAACCGGAGATCTCGGGTCGAGAACCATCGGTTCGGATTGGCCGGGGAAATAGATCCGCTCTTCTTTGATCCCCTTTTCCTTTGCCAGACCGACCACCGGCAGGGAGCTGATCCCGGCCCTTTCCAGGGCCTCCAGCGCGAGAGAAAGCTGTCCTTTGCCGCCGTCAATGACCATGAGGTCGGGAAATGCTCCTATTGTAGGGGCTCGCGTCGCCCCCTCCCTCCGAGCTTGCTTTGGGAGCGGTTCCACAGCGGACATGAGCCTCTCGCTCGCTTTGTTCGCTGAGGGATCCACATTTCCTTTCATGTGCCCGAAGCGGCGGGTAACGATTTCATGGATCATCGCGAAATCGTTGGCCCCCTCGACCGTTTTGATATGATACCGGCGGTATTCACTTTTGTTCATCTTCCCGTCGGTCATTACCACCAGAGACCCCACCGCGTCGGTTCCCATGATATTGGAGATATCGATTCCCTCGATTCTTCCGGGAACCGCCTTTAATTTTAAAAGGGACTCCATCTGCTTTAAAACCGCCTGGCTCCCCTCTTTGGTCAGGACCCTCGTTTGCAGGGTCATCCGGGCGTTTTCTTCGGCCATTTTTAAGAGCCGGTAATCTTTTCCCCTCCCCGGAGAGCGGAGGTGAACGGACCTGCCTCTTTTTTCGGCGAGCCATTTTTCCATTAACGCTTTTTCCGGAAGTTCGAGCGGAACAAAGATCTCTTTGGGGATCAGCCGCTCTTTGGCATAAAATTGCTCGATAAAAGAGAGATAGAGCTCTTCGTCTTTTTCTTCCGTGAGGCGGTCCCAGAAAAAATCGGACCGGCCGATCAGCAATCCTCCGCGGATAAACAGAATCTGCATATCGGCATATTTCCCTTCGCGGGCCAGCGCAATCACATCCTGGTCTTCCAGCTCGGTTGAAGAGACCCGCTGGCGCTCGAGGACTTTTTTGATCTGAAAAATCCGGTCTCTGATCCTCGCGGCCTCTTCGAAGTTTTCCCGGCCGGCATACGCCTCCATCTCTTTTTTAAAACCCGACAGAAGCTCTTTATCTTTCCCCTCCAGAAATAACCTGACCTGGTCGACGATCTCCCGGTATTCTTCTTTTGACTGGTTTCCGGTGCAGGGGGCGAAACAGCGCTTGATCTGAAACTCGATGCAGGCTCTCTCGGCCTTCCCGTTGATTTCAATATTGCAGGTGGCCAGCGGAAAATATTTTTTGATCCATTTGACCGTCTCGCGCATGGCCCCCGAGGGGACATAAGGCCCGAAATAAAGATTGCCGTCTTTTTTAACCCTCCGGACGATTCTTAAACGGGGGAAGTCTTCCGTAATCGGAAGGCAGAGATAGGGGTAATGCTTGTCGTCGCGGAGAATGATGTTATATTTCGGCTGATATTTTTTAATAAGGTTGCTTTCGAGGAGGAGGGCCTCCAGCTCCGATTCGGTGGAAATGGTTTCAAGATCTGAAATTTGCGAGACCATCAGGGTGGTTTTAAGGGAGTGGGCGGCGCCGGGTTGAAAATAGGAACGGACCCGCTCTTTTAACGACAGGGCTTTCCCGATATAAATCACCGCCTCTTTGACATTTTTAAAGAGATAAACGCCGGGTGTCTGGGGTAAATGAGAAAGTTTTGTCTGAAACGCTTCGGTAACCGCCATTTCAAAATTTTAACAAAGATTCTTGAGGAAAACCATAACTACTGAAAATCATCTAAAGTCTGGCTGTTCAACCGGTCTGGGGGACAACCTTCGTCTCCGACGGAGCCAAAGTTCACCCTTAATTTCTATATTTTAAATTAGGGTAGGGTACAAAACTTTGCCGAGTCTCCACGAAGGCAATCCCCCTGACCGGTAGGCAGGAAACGACTACTCTTCATTCCTTTAAAAAGTGGCAGAGAGGGAGAGGTGGGATTTGATGATATTTTCTCCGACAGTGGGGATACCGGTTTTTTGGGCGATTTCCTGCAAGGCGTCTCCGGCTT
>JACQBY010000090.1 GCA_016201875.1 Nitrospirota bacterium | reverse complement strand
GCTATTGGCGCGACGTTGGAACGATGGATGCCTATTATGAGACCAACATGGATCTGCTGAAGCCGGTTCCCCCTCTGAATCTCTACCAGGCGGATTGGATGATCCGGACCTATCATGGCCAATATCCGGCGGCCCGGATGGCCCCGTCTGAGCTGGGAGAAGCCGGCTCGGTGATGAATGCCATGTTGGCCGCCGGAGATGTGATCATCGGCGCCTGGATCATTCGGTCAATCCTTTCTCCCGATGTCTGGGTCCGGCCCGCCGCGTTGGTAGAAGACTCCATCCTGTTTGAAAGGGTTCGTGTCGGCGCCGGAGCACGTTTGCGGCGGTGCATCGTTGATAAAGATGTCCGGGTTCCCCCGAAAGAAACGATCGGATGGGACCTCGAACGGGACCGTAAGCGGTTTACTATTTCAGAAGGCGGGGTCGTTGTGGTGCCCAAGGGCTGCCGGTTTGAGGAATGATTTGGTCCGCCCATATTTTTTTTCACTCCCTTCCCTCCCCACCTGTGGGGGAGGGAAGGGTGGGGGGTAGGAAACAAGATAGCCGGGCCGCCGAGGTGACAATAATAATTTGTCGTTCGGGTGGTGCGGCTTTTTTATTTTGTCTGGATTGTATTAAATAATAGTTTTAACCAAATTATGAGGATTTTATGAAGCTTAGAGAAAAGATCATTGATTTAAATCTAAAATCTTTTGTCATAGGTTTATTAATTCTGCTTGTGCCGTGGTTTAACCCCCCTTTGTTAAGAGCGGCGGATACGGTTCTTTATTATCATAACGATGCCTTGGGTTCACCGGTAGCGATGACCAACAGCGGTGGAACTGTAATTTGGAATATCGATTACGGCTCCTTTGGCGATGAAGTAAACCTAACGGAGTCTCCCACCCTTCCAAATTCTCATCGGTTTATTGGAAAAGAGGTTGACTCTGAAACGGGTCTTCATAATCTGGGAGCCAGATATTATGATCCAGGGATTGGGCGGTTTTTAAGTGTGGATCCTGCATTATTTCATTGGATGCCTTATCCCGCTCTAAAATTTCCTCAGCGTCTTAACTTGTATGCCTATTCCAATAATAATGGTCTCGTAAAAAGTCTGAAAAAGCAGTTTTCTGTCATTCCCGTGCAAACGGGAATCCAGTTTTTCCAAGTAGTTATGTGTTTCCTAGATTCCCGCTTTCGCGGGAATGACGACTTTTTACGAGGCCATCAATAATAATCCATATCGGTATATTGATTCAGATGGCAAGTGGTGGTCACATGTAAATCCAATACATCAGAAATCAATAGATCGGGTTCTTTCCAATCTTCCTGCGGAGGATCGCTTAATATTGAAGGAACAGCAGGTTATTATGGACAGAAATCAATCAAATGAGGCGGCGTCGAAACATGCGATGAGTTCTCCTTCAATAAGCAAAATAGAATCTTGGGACGAAGCAAATAAATTCGTGCATAATGAGCTAGATACAGCACGGCAACTGAGGGAATCCAATCATGTGGAATCATTAAAGCATTTAGGAAATGCCATTCATACAATGCAGGATACCTCATCTCCAATGCATGAGAATTACCAAAAGTGGGATGTTAATGAAAGTGGATTTGATAAGTTTGAACATGCTATAGGGGAATCTATAGATCCTGGTCCTGGCAGTAAATTAGACACAGAAACGAGGAGAGCTTGGGATATTTATCAGTCACCTTACCCCGTTCCGAATGAAATACTTCCTAAGCCAAAATAATGTTCTTAATTAAAAATAAAAAAGTCTTTTACTATTCAATTTGCTTAGCTTTTATTTTTACATTAATAACATACGTTGGAGGCGAAACTACGTGGCTAGATCAAAAGGGGATGGAGGCTTTAAAGACGATTCTTAAGACGATAATTAAACTGATCCCAGAAATTATACTAATACCGGCATATCTAGTTGGAGTTTTGGTGAACGGAAGGGTTCACGACCCAAATGAATTGGCTGTCAATATTACGCTTTTCTTAACATATTTTCTGATATTTTATATTTTTCTCTATTTTTTAAATATCTTTTTTAAGAACGTGATGAAATAAAACTAAAATTTAGTACCTGAATCCTGCATCAAATAGACCGATTTCTTAGAACCCAGAAAAGGCCTTTGAGTTTTTATTTAAAAATCCTGCCGAGCTTCTGATGAGGGGCTTGGTTTCCTGATTTTTCTGTCATCCCTCAAAAAATTCCCTCTTCTTTCTGGCGTCTGCTTACCAGGCGCAAGAAATTTCTTGCACACTATCCCGTGGATGGCATCAGACCCAGGTCTTTTAAATGCCTCGGAATCCACGTGGGATTCTTAAGCCATGGCCGGGGCTGATTCCGACGCCTATCCAAATAGCTCATGAACTTGAAAAACCCGGAGACCCGGCTGTCATGTTGCGAATATTTTACTTCGGTTCTGTTTGCTCCTGACGTAATCTTGGCGGCAATAAACAAAAGCTTTAATCGGGCTATCCGGATCGTATTGTCCATGACCTCTTTTAACCCGCAGGGCTTTGCTCTCTCCGAAGAGTCTTTCCACTCTTTCTCCAAGGCCCCGTGGGTGGCCACCATCTTGAACGATCGCCAGATGTTATAGCAAAGCATGACGATCTGAAAATAGGCGTAGTTGTTTCCAAACTTCCTGGATGGAATCGCCGCTAATCCCTCCCGCTTGGCTTCCCCAATCAGATTTTCCGTATCCGCCCGCTTGTCATATTCGGCAATCACCAGGTCGGCCCGCTTCGTCAGGTTGGTGACAAAGATTCGATACTTATACCCGGCGTCTTCAAGAAGTTCAATTTGAACCGGCCCTTTGCCCGCTGGTTCTTCTTTAGGAATACGCATGACCACAAACCGACAGGCCCGATCCCAGCTTACGGCCTCGACCCGCCGCAACTTCCCACAAACTATCCAGACCACCTTCTTGAAAGCGAGTGCGCCACAATGTAACGGTCTTGCGATTGACTTCCAACCGTCCTGAGATGCTGTTGTCGGAT
>JACQBY010000089.1 GCA_016201875.1 Nitrospirota bacterium | reverse complement strand
GATCCTGCGGATCAAGGAAAAGGAAGGGGGGCGCTTCCTCGTCGGGTATACCTACGGCCTTCAAAACGAGCCCGGAGACAAGCTGCTGATCCAGGTCGACGCGGTGCTGGCCGCACAGGTGGCGGAATCGAAGAAGCCCTTGATGTCTTCATCCCTTAAAGAACTGGCCTCCATCAAGGAAAAATTGACCCCGAAGTTCCCCTATCACTCCGTTTTGTCCATTCCTTTAATGAACGAAGAGGAGGTGGTCGGGACCCTCTCGGTTTACAATAAAGTCATTTACAACTCCTTTGTGACCGCGGCTTTTAACGAAACCGATAAGGAACTGATCGAAAAATACGGAGGTTTTGTCAGCAAGGCGCTGGTGAAGGCCAGGGAGTTCCAGAGCAGGGAAAGACTGATTACGATTGACGACCTGACCGGCCTGAAGAATGAACGGTATCTTCTCCTAAGGTTTCCCGAAGAATTAAAAAGGGCCGAACGGTATAAACGGAAACTCTCTCTTTTGTTCCTGGATATCGACCGGACCAAAAAAGAGTTTGCCGGCCTCCCTCTTGTGATTCAGGATCACCTGGCTCAAAATATCGCGCGGCTGATCCAGGAAAATTTCCGGCATGTCGATATTACCGTTCGTGTGAAAGGGACGCGCTTTGCGGTGTTGCTTCCGGATACAGGGAAGAAGATGGGAGATACCCTGGTCCGGGTTCATCATGCCCTGGCGGCTTTAATCATATTCAACCAAAACAATGTCCGGCTCCCCCTTCAGCTTTTAATCGGTTACAGCACCTATCCGGAGGATACCGTGACCATGGAAGAACTCATTCAGAAAGCCGCCCGCTTATCCCCTTATGGAGTTTAGCGCCAATGGAAAAACTTGAAATTTTAGAGGTCAAAATCAGAAAAATGATGGACCTGATCAAGCAGTTAAAAAGCGAAAAGGCCGATCTGGAAACCGGGCTGAAAGCGTTATCGGAGCGGGCGCTGAAACTGGAAGAGGAAAACAGCTACTGGCGGACCGAAAAACAGACGATCCGCACGCGGGTCGAAAAAATTCTGGGGGAGATCGAAGCCCTGGCAGAATAAAAAGGGATGAAGCGGGGAGGTCCTGAGCATGAACAACCGGGAGAAAATGGAACAACTGGTCGAAGTGGAGATCTACGGCCAGAAATACAAGCTCAAAGCCGATAATGACGAGTCCTATATCCGTGAAATCGCCTCTTTCGTGGATAAGAAAATGAGACATATCGGAAAACGGGCGAGCACCGGCCAGCTCTCCAAACTGGCGATTCTGACCGCCATCAATATTACCCACGAATATCTGCAATCGAAGAAAGAATCGAGGCAGAGAGAACTCAGTATTGAAAGAAAAACCAAAGACCTGATCGACAGCATCGAAGAAGAGTTTGAAGATATGAAATTTTAGTTTTTTTATGAGGCCGGGGCAGGCAAACTTTCTCTTGAATTTTTTTTTGGCGAGTGCTAGTGTGGCTAAAGGAGGCCCCTGCTTTGTTGGACAGACGATAGAAAATTTTGTCCCGACAATAACACAAAAGGGGGCAAGACCTGAAAATGGTGCGCATGTCCGGTTATCCGGAAAGCCTGAAGTTTTCAGTGATGCTCCCACCTGGGAAACCGGGTACAAGTTTTCTGTCTCAACCGCAAAAGCGGGGGCTTTTCCCCCGTTAAAAAATTAATCGGCCGGACTGAAAGGGAATAAGTTCATTAAAGACCTGGTAAAACCCGTGAGCGTGAATCTGAACTGTTTTTTGAAAAAAAATGATCCATCTGTAGAAGATAAAAAAACCTTCTGTTGACCGGAAACGGAGAGAAACGCCGGATGTCGATTGACAAAACAGACAGTTAATGGCCCGATGCCGCTGTCTTTCTTCTTTCCACGCTCTCACTTCTTTTGCCAGCTCTTGTCTTACGCATTGATTGGCTGAAATCCTTTTTTCAGATTCAGCAATGCCTTTCAGCCCGAAATAAAAATTAACATGAAAAATTAGTTTATCTTTTTTAAGAGGAAAAGTCCTTGAACGATCTCTTGAAAAAAGGAGGTCCTGTCGAATGATGATTACCCCTGAGAGCAGCGTACTCATTTTTTTCTCCCTGGTTTTAGGATTTGCCGCCGCGTGGATCATTAAAAACAAGATGGTTCAGGCCAGTCTTGCGGGAAAAGATGCCCAGTTTAAGACAAAACTGGAAGAGGCCCAGAAGGAGTCTGAAAACAAGAAGACCGGAGCGGTCCTTGAGGCCAGGGCGCAATTTCTGCAATACCGCACCGACCTCGAAAAAGAGATGCAGGAAAAAAGAAATGACATGGTCCAGCTGGAAAGAAAATTAAACCAGAAAGAAGAAGCGGCTGAAAGAAAATTGTATCAGCTGGGGAAAAAAGAAGAGGATCATCTGAAAAAGGAGCGCGAGCTCGCTTCGAAAGAAAAAGAAGCGGAAGAAAAGAAAAGGCTCCATGAAAAAGGGGTTCAGGAAGTCAAGGCCAGATTGGAAACTCTTTCCGGGATTACCGCCGAAGAAGCCAAACGGCAGCTCATTTCGAACCTTGAAGAAGAGGCGAAGTTCGAGGCCGGAAAAACCATTATGAGGGTTGAGGAAGAGACGAGAGAAACCGCCGAGCGGCGGGCGAAAGAAATCATTACAACGGCCATTCAGCGGTATGCCAATGAATATGTGGCCGAGACCACCTGTTCTGTTCTGACGCTTCCCGGGGACGATATGAAAGGGCGGATTATCGGACGGGAGGGGAGGAATATCCGGGCGCTGGAGGCGGCCACCGGGATCGATTTGATCATTGATGATACGCCCGGAGCCGTGATTATTTCAGGGTTTGACCCTGTCCGCCGGGAAGTGGCCAAACTCTCTCTCGAAAAACTGATGGCGGACGGCAGGATCCATCCTTCACGGATCGAGGAAGTGGTCGAGAAGGTCAAAAAGGACCTCGACAAGACGATGAAGGAAGATGCGGAGAAGGTTCTTTTTGAGCTTGGCGTTTCGGATGTCCACCCTGAACTGGTTAAAGTCCTGGGACGGTTAAAATACCGGACCAGCTACGGGCAGAATAATTTAATGCATGCGAAAGAGGCGGCGCTGATTTGCGGGATGATGTCCGACGAACTGAGGCTCGATACGAAGCTCGCTAAAAGGGGGGCTCTTCTGCATGATATCGGAAAGGCCGTCAGCCACGAAGAAGAGGGGCCTCATGCGCTCATCGGCGCGGAAATGGCCAAAAAATTCAATGAATCTCCAAAAGTGATCAATGCCATTGCCGCCCATCACGGCGATGTCGAGTGTATCTGCCCCGAATCGGCCCTGGTTGCCGCCGCGGAATCCATTTCCGCTGCGCGTCCCGGAGCCAGACGAGAAAATCTGGAAACGTATGTCAAAAGGCTTGAAAAACTGGAAAAAATCGCCACGTCCTATAAAGGCGTTGAAAAAGCTTACGCCATTCAGGCCGGAAGAGAGATCCGGATTATTGTGAAACAGGAGGATGTGACAGACCATGAATCGGCGCAGATTTCCCGCGATATCGCCAAAAAAATCCAGACGGAGCTGACCTATCCGGGCCAGATCAAGATTACGGTGATCCGGGAGAGCCGGTTTATCGAATACGCCAAGTAAAGAGACCGGGCGGCTTTGGCCCGGTCTCCCCCCGCCCTGCCTGCCATCCCGTCGCTCCTGAATCATTCCTGGCTTCATATTTAGCGTTGAGGAACCCTTGAGAATATTGTTTATCGGAGACATTGTCGGGGAACCGGGGAGAAAGATCGTCGAGCGGATCCTTCCCCGACTCGTCCAGCAGCATAAAATCGATTGCGTGATCGCCAACGGCGAAAATGCCGCCGGAGGGTTCGGGATCACTCCGAAAATCGCCGACCAATTTTTTAAAATGGGAATCCATGTGATTACCGGCGGGAACCATATCTGGGATAAAAAAGAGATCTACGACTATATTACCACGGAGCCCCGCCTCCTCCGGCCCGCCAATTACCCTGCGGGGGTTCCGGGAAAAGGGAGCCTGATTCTTACGGTCGACACCCTCGCGGGGGGCGCCGGGAAGATCGCCGTGCTCCACCTGCTGGGGAGGGCGTTTATGTTTCCCACCGACTGCCCCTTTAAAACGGCAGACCGGGAGATCGAAGAAATCAGAAGAGAGACCCGGACGATCCTGGTTGATTTTCACGGAGAAGCGACCTCGGAAAAAAAAGCGATCGGGTGGTATCTCGACGGGAGGGTGAGCGCCGTCGTGGGGACTCATACCCATGTCCAGACGGCCGATGAGGAAGTTCTCCCCCAGGGGACGGCTTATATCACCGACGTGGGAATGACCGGACCGACCGACTCCGTGATCGGGGTCAAGAAAGAGATCGCGATCAAAAAATTTTTAACCCAGGTTCCTCAGAAATTTGAGCCTGCGGACGGCCCTGCCGTCCTTTCGGGAGTAATTATTGAAACGGCTCCCGGCGGCGCTTCCCGTTCGATCCAGCGGCTTCAAATAGCGGAGCAGTTCGATGGATGACCTCTTTTCTTTTTCCGAAAAAAAAATTTACACGGTCACCGAATTAAATGCGCTGATCAGAAGCGAGATGGAGAGAATTTTCCCATCGGTCTGGGTCGAAGGGGAGGTCTCCAACCTCAGGACTCCCCAGTCGGGCCACTGTTATCTGACCCTGAAAGACAACGGGGCGCAAATCAAAGCCATCCTCTTCAAATCGACCCTCAAGGGGATTAAATTTGCTCCAACGGAAGGCCAGCATCTCCTCTGCCGTGGGAGGCTGACGGTTTATGAGCCGAGGGGAGAATATCAGATCGTTCTTGAAGCGGTTGAGCCGAAAGGGATTGGAGCGCTCCAGCTCGCCTTTGACCAGCTGAAGGAAAAACTCCGTTTAAAGGGCTGGTTCGACCCCTCTCATAAAAAACCGATCCCTTTGTTTCCGCGCCGGATCGGGATCATCACCTCGCCCACCGGCGCCGCAATCCGGGACATGCTCCAGATTATCAAGCGGAGGCATCCCGCAGTCGATATCCTGATCAACCCGGTCCCCGTCCAGGGAGACGAAGCGGCTCCTGCGATCGCAAGGGCGATCGCCGAAATGAATGAAATCGGCGGGATCGATGTTTTGATCATCGGAAGAGGAGGAGGCTCCCTGGAAGACCTCTGGGCTTTTAATGAAGAGATTGTGGCAGAGGCTATTTTTAAATCGGATATTCCGGTGATATCGGCGGTCGGGCATGAGACCGATGTGACCATTTCAGATTTTGTGGCTGATTTAAGGGCGCCGACCCCTTCCGCGGCGGCCGAACTGGTGGTGAAAAACCATCTTGAGCTGATCGAGCGGATCCATCTCTCCAAAAGCCGGCTGATCCATGCCTACCAGAAATTTCTTAACGGCATGTTCAAAGATTTAGAGGGCCTTAAAAAAAGGCTGTCGAGCCCCGGGAGGCTGATAGAAAACCATTTTCAAAAGTGCGATGATCTCATCGGCCGGCTGACCGTTGCGGTGACGCGAAACGCCGCCGGCAGGCGCAAAGCCTTTGAGCATCTTTTAAAAAACCTTGAAACTCAAAACCCCTCCCAGAAATTCATCCGGTTAAAAGAGGAGGTCCTCCGCCTTTTTGACCGGCTTGCCAAACAGGTCCGCCATGAAATCGCGTTAAAACATCAGGAGGTTGAAACGCTCCTTTCGGGATTACATTCATTGGGGCCGGTTGAAATTTTGAAAAGAGGATACAGCATTACGCGGAAACTCCCCGGACAGTCGATCCTGAAATCATCCAGGGAGGTTTTAAAAGGGGATGGGATAGAAATTATTCTGGCCGATGGGAAGGTCCGGGCGAAAGTCACGGAAATCGTGGAGGGTTAAATAGTCATGATCTTATGATACGCTTCGGGAGTCTCCGAAGGGAAAAATGAAGCCGCTTTTGATTGTCAAAAACGTGTCCCGGGAAGGCCCCGGACTCTTTGAAACGGTTTTAAACAGCCATCGGGTCCGGTACCGGGTCGTTGATCTGGACAAAGGTGAAACTTTCCCCTCCCCCGCGGAGTACAGCGCTCTTGTGGTGTTAGGAGGCCCCGACAGCGCCAATGACACGACGGAAAAGATCAAAAATGAACTGAGCCGGATTCAGGAGGCGCTGACCCTTCAAATCCCCTATCTCGGGGTATGCCTCGGATTGCAAATGCTGGTCAAGGCGGGCGGTGGAACGGTTTTAAAGAACCCGGTTAAAGAGATTGGTTTTCGGGATTCTGAAAATCATTTTTTTCAAGTGGATCTGACCCCGGAGGGAGCGGGTGATCCAATCTGCCAGGGGATCGATCGCTCTTTTAAAATATTTCAGCTTCATGGAGAAACCGTCTCCCTGACGGGGAAAATGACGCTTCTCGGCGCCGGAACATTCTGCCGGAACCAGCTTGTCCGGGTGGGAGCCGTGGCTTACGGCATCCAGGGGCACCTGGAATTGACTGAACGATTAATCAACGATTGGATTGCCGAAGACGCTGACCTGAAAACCCTCTCGCGGGCCGATCTGGAAAAAGATTTCAAACAGGCCGAACAGAAGCTTTCAGAGACCGGAATCAAGTTCATCGAAAACTTTTTAAAGATTTCAGGATTCATCTGATCTAAAAACATGAGGTGCTTCCAAGCTCATCTCCCCGGTCTATACAATGGGAGGGGTTGGGGGGAGGGTGGGAGTGTTGAATAATTGGAAAGCAATATAAAAACGATTGCCAAGATTCTTAGGAAATGGCTGACAGACGCGGAAAGAAAATTTTGGGGTTTTTGCACATCCCGCAAAATTTATTAGACTGATAAAAAACTGGGTCATTGACAAAGTTGATGAACTGACCGAAAAACAGGCTGTTTAAATAACTCTGGGAAGAAATGACCTGATTCTCAAAATATCAAAAAGATCTGCCTGATTCCAATTCTTAGGAGGCAAATGATTCGTCTTATTTTAATTCCCACAACCATTTCTTTTGGTAATCCTTAAAAATTATGTCATGACATATGTCTTGACATAAAATGAGAAATAAAGTAATATTTATTCATGAAGACAATCCATAGAAGTTTAGTTATCGAACCGAATGCCGGGCTGAAACGGCTGCTTCAATCTTCCCTTGATCCTTCTAATACCTGGATTTCTTCTGAATGCCATACAGAAGCACTGCTTAAGAAAATAATGCAAATCCAGCCCGATTTAATCCTGGTAGACGCATCCGCCGCGGATACTAACACCTTTGAGCTGACTGAGACCATCCAACAATTAAATAAACTCTCGGCGAATGTCATGGTTCTCGCAGGTCAGATCTTTCAAAAACCGGAGGATCTTATTAAAACCGTAACGGGAATCATTCGAAACTTCCCGCAAAAACAACTCTCCGATTCCACAATCTCCTCTTTATATAGCCAGCTTGGGTTATCACAGGATTCTTTTGCCCAAATTCTGAGAGTATCCCCCCGAACATTGGCTCGCTGGCTGGCAGGTACAGCGAAACCATCTCCCTCCCATCGGGATCGGATTGAAAAGGTAAAGCTTTTTTATCGGAAAATATCGAAGCTCCTCCGTCCTGACGGAATCCGGAAATATCTATTCGCCTACAATGAGAATCTGGATAGAAAACGCCCCTTTGACCTGCTGGTCGCTCAAGATTTTGACTCTGTCCTTGCGGACCTTGCCGCCCTTGAAGAAGGGGTTTACGCCTAATTGCCGGAGAAAATCGAACGAATTCTTAAAAATATCTCGTTCGAACCATTTGACGCCATCGTGTTCCGGAATGTGGCTAAAGATTTTGATGCGCTCAGTATCACCGGAAGTTTCAATTTAGGCGGTCGGTGGAACCTTAAAGAATCATTCGGCGCCATTTATACCTCTTTAAAAAAGGAAGTGGCTCTCGCGGAGCTTGAACGGTCCGTGTCAAGACGGGGACTGGCTTTGGCAGACCTTGGACCTCGTGAAATGGTCCGGTTAAAGGTCAGCCTCAAAAAAGTCCTTAATCTGACGGATCCCGCCATTCTAAAAGACCTTGCGTTAAACAGACAAGAACTGACTGAAGAGGGTTGGAAAAAAACTCAGAAACTGGCAAACTCCATTTGGAAAGCTAAATTAGAGGGGGTATTGGCTCCTTCCGCAGCCGCTAACGGAGTAAATCTTGTCATCTATCCTGACAATAAACACCAAGATTCAACATTTATCGAACAGGATAGGATGATTCTCCGTTTAAAATAAATGGAATAGGAAATTGTTTTTCTGATTCGAGAGAGTCTATGTGTGGAAGAGCCTCTACAACTTTTACTAACCAGGAACTGGCCAGGGGAGAAATGACCTGATTCTCAAAAGATCAAAACCTGGCAAAGCTCTCCAGACTTAAAAAGATAGGCCTGACCATTTAAAAACTAAAGATTAAAGATGTGACCCCATTTTTTTTACATTTTTTTTATTATGACCCCATTTTTTTTACTGAACGATTAATCAACGATTGGATTGCCGAAGACGCTGACCTGAAAACCCTCTCGCGGGCCGATCTGGAAAAAGATTTCAAACAGGCTGAACAGAAGCTTTCAGAGACCGGAATCAAGTTTATCGATAACTTTTTAAAGATTTCAGGATTCATCTGATCTAAAAACATTAGCAGTTTATTGAAAAACTCAAAATGTACAGTTATTGTCATTCTGAACCCTTCGCCTGTCATTCTGAACGGAGTGAAGAATCTCTCAGCAGGCTCAGGACAGGCTCCGCGAAGAATCTCGAAACCCTGATAGGTGCTTCCAACCCCTTGATGGGAAACGCAAATATTTTCTCCCCTCCCTTGATGGGAGGGGCTGGGGGAGGGTGGGAGTATGAAAAGTCAATAAGCAGATTTAAAGAGGCTGAATTGACAATATTATCGGTATTCCGTATAATTTTGCCAAGAAGAAGTTAAAATTTAGAAGGATAAGAAATGGCTACTAAACTTCATAAAAAAGATTCTGTGAAGAAAGGCGCGAGGCGGGTTGAGGCGTGGATTTATACGGTTATTAATCCTCTCATTGAATCTCTAAAAATTGAAAGCACTTTTTTGGAGGACAAAAATTGGACTTATCGTTACACGACAAATAACCTGGAGTTCATCTTTCCCCTTGAACAATATCTAGGTTCGGCTTTTCTTCCGAATTTTGAAGACTTTTTAAAAGCACATCCTCGAATAGAACAAAGAAGAAAAAAACATGAAGATTTGAGAGCGGCATTATCTGAACATTGCCGCCTTGTTTTTAATCACCTTATTGATCTTCAGGATTTTGAAAATAAAGTTAATTCTTCTCTGAAAAGATATGAACATGAAAGTCAGCAAGAATATCCCGGGGGGGCAGTTCCAAGAGGCGATTTTAAAAAGCTGGTCGCCCAGTATGTTTTGAATCAAATTAAAGAGTTGCCTGAACACTATACGACATCAAAATTTTGGTCGAGTTTCGGAAGAGAGTTTCTTGAATTTAGGGCATATACAGGGTTTGGAGAACTGGAAACTTCGGGTGATAGATTGAAAGAGGAAGATGATAGTTTGGTATCGGCTTTGGAGAAGTTAAGATTTAGATTGTGTAAGGAATACGATGTTCCAGCCGCACCGGTGTTTCGCGAGAGTTCAATAAATTGGGAGAGCAGATAAATTCGGTTTTAGAGATTAAGTGTGATTCCCCGTCATCCCATTGTTGATACAGGGCCTTTTTTTGATTTTTTGTTGAGCCGATTTTCGCAAGAAATTAGAACGCCGAGCCTTTTAAATGGTCTCCGATACCTTAATACGGATTTCAAAATAAAATCGATTCAATGGTACTTTTCAGTTGCGAAACCTATTACAACCTCCCCCCACGTTATTGCTGAAATTCATCAACACGCTCAAAAACAATTAGAACATAAATCCTACACGGAAGCTTTTTGGAAATTTGCTCAGATAGAACTCAATGAATTAGGATTAAAGGAGCAATTAGTAGAGTTGTAACAAATGGAGAGTAATGTCTTATCATCTTTTGGTCCAACGGATACAGCGCTTATTCATCTGGCTCGGCTTTCTGATAATTTGAGTCAGCCCGTTTTTACAGAAGATTATAAGCTCATAGGAGAGTGTCGAAAAAAGGAAGTCAAAGTGATTACGCTTTCCGAAATTCTCAGCCTTTGGCAGGAAAATGGGAGCAAATAAAGAGTTAAAAGCTAAATGGGTTAGGGGCGCATAGACTGTAATTCCATAAAATGATGAAGTACACGTCCATACAGCATCCAATGTTTGATCAAAGTGAAGGGAACCGGAAGAAGATTATTCCTGATGTTATGCCGCCGGTTCCAAATGGATAATTACCCGCTGATTAAGCGCCTCAGCAATCCGTTCCAACATTTTCAGGCTGTGTCCTTCATAATCGGCGTCCTCAAGTCTTGAAATCACTGATTGAGTGGTTCCGATTTTTTTGGCAAGCTGGTCCTGAGTCAATCCCGCAGCCTCTCTTGCAGACCGAATCGCCAAGGCTGCCTGAAAATTAATCTTTTCCTCTTCGTAAAGCTCCCGCAATTCAGGATCTTTCATGGCACGGCGCTGAAGAATTTCAACCGCGTTCGTTATTTTTCCTTTCAAAATTCATTCCTCCCTAAAAGTGTAACGATCCGGATTAGTTTCAAACTTTCTTTTTCGCTCTATTGCCATATCGATTTCATCAACCGGAACCTGACCTTCTTTTGTCAGGCCGTTTGATAAAACGGCTATATTCCTTCCATGGAAAAAATATAAGATCCGGTAATTAGTGTCTGAACGAAAACCCTATATTTTTTACGGATGATTCGCGTTGCCCCTGCCGAAAAAATCGCTTCAACGGAAAAACATCGTCAATACGATTGTTGCCCGCATATTTATTTCCTGCTTCCTCGTATTCTTGCAGAAT
>JACQBY010000077.1 GCA_016201875.1 Nitrospirota bacterium | reverse complement strand
CTTCATACACATAAGGTTCCCGGTCGTTTCCGGGAACGCCATGGCCGACGACCAACCCGTTGAGATCAATCCCTTTCATCCCCTTTAACCGGTTGTTCGGCACCACCTGATGAGGATTGTGGCAATCGGTGCAGGTGACATGCGGGACCTTATCCAGGTCCAGCGACCCCGGAGTAAATTCATTATTGGCGGGGGGGGCGGAGCTTCCCAGTTCTACCCCTTCCTGAGGCCGCTCGACAAACATCGGCTCATGTTTCCCCCCATGACCAAGCGTCAGGTTCATGGCGCTGCCGCATTCCGGAAAATTTTCGGGGCCGGTTAAATTGGCTTGAGGGTTCCAGGAGGTATAGCAATTCGAATTCCCGGTCGGGTTGATATCTTTTGAAAACTGGCTGTTGATATCCGGAGCAACCTGCGCAGATCCAGGTTTAAACCGCGTTGGAATAGCCGTCCCGGTCGGATCGTTTGCCGCAAGCGAACTGGTATTATACCCATTATAAGCGTTCGGGGTTCCCGCCGCGGAAGTATCGGAAGAATGGCACAGAAAACAGGTTTTTTCGGCGGCATCCTGTCCCGCGGCGTCAACTCCTTCGCGATGGAGCCTTGCCGCTCCCCGGGTAGTATGCGGGTCATGGCAATTCCGGCAGGCAAATTGCGCGACTGTATGCTCACCATCAAAATCATACGGATTGTTCGTGTCGGGATACAGACTATGCTTTGCACTACTCACCTCGTGCGTGCTTCCGGTCCATCCCGGTTTAGCATGGCAATAGAGGCAGATGATCTGCTCTCCCGGATGCTCGGGAGCATTGTTAAGAATGCTTGCGCGCAAAAACTTCGGGTAATCGACCTGATGCGGGTTATGGCACGAGGTGCATTGAACCGAATCAAAAACATTGGGAGTATCCCCCGGGTATCTTGCGGCCGGAGAAATGGGAGTGTGGTCCGTCACCGTGACGTTGTTCCCCAAAGTCTTTACCAATGCCACCCCGGGATCCACCAATTCCCTGTCTTTGGCCGCAAGGGCAGAGTCAAACAAAAATGAGATCGGATGGGTGTTGGTTAAATTGGTTCCGAGACGGCGGGTATCGCCCGAGTCTACACCCCCTCCGAGCGGCATTGTATTCGCTATTGGAGGTGTTTGGGAATAGGCCGCCGTATAAACATCCCCTGGTTTGTATTCCATGGTTAATGGGTTCAAACCAGAGGGATCATACCCTCCCGATAAAGGTTTATTGAACACCGATCCAAGAGCCAGGGTCCCGTCGTGGCAGGAAAGACAGAGCCTTGAATAGCCTGTCGGGGCGCCGAGATTTAATATCCCTTCAAACGATTTGCTCCAGACCTGATCATAGAGGATATATTGAGAGGAAGATAATTGGCGGTTCCATAAAGGGGCCTGAATCGAAGAAGCGGCGGGGGAGATGTTCGACCCGTGAGGGGTATGGCAGAAAACGCAGATTTCGCCGGTCTGGGAGGTCAAAACTCTCCGGGGATCCCCGGTGGGACCGCCTCCTTTTGGAAATATTTCGGGGTGTTTTGTCACATCGGGCCGGTTGACCGATAAATTGTGCCGGGTATTAGAGATATCTTCATGTTTGGTTGCCGGAGGAGGAGGCGCAATCTGCCCCATTTGGGCGACTGCCGCAAAAATAACCCCCATGGCAATCAGGATATTTCCGGCCCGAATTTTCATTCAGAGGCTCCATTCACATTTGAGGCATCGGTCAACTGAAACACCTGCACCCTTTTGTTATAACTATCCGCCACATAAATCGTGCTGCCTGAAACGGCAATCCCGCCCGGGAGCCAGAACTCCCCTTCGTGGTTCCCCGCTTTGCCGAAATTCATCAAAAACTTCCCTTCTGGATTAAACATTTCCACCGTATCAAATAATCCGTCCACCGCGTAAATAATCCCTCTCTCGTCGACCGCGATCCCTTTAAGCTTTGAAAAGTTCCCGACATGAGAGCCTGACGACCCGAACTGCCTTATAAATTTCCCTTCCGGGGAAAACTGCTCTATCCTGAAATTCATCGAATCGGCGATATAGAGATCTCCCGTTCGGGGGTGGAGGGCGATATGCGTCGGAAAATTAAATTCTCCCTCACCGGTTCCCCGGACCCCAAACTCAAAAAGCTTTTCACCCCCTAAATTAAATGCGAAAATCCGGTGCCGGGCGGTATCGGCCGCGTAAAGGACCTGCCGTTTCGGGTCAATGGCAATCCCCGTCGGCCTTTCAAACTGAAAGGTCCAGGCCTTTTCAAAAACCCCCTTCGGATTAAATTGAAAAATCCGCCCGAGTCCGGAATCGGACAGGTAGAGGTTCTCCCGGGAATCGACGGCCACTCCGATCGGAATCTGAAGCGTTCCGCCGGGGATTTTAAAAACCTGACGATAGGCATTCGCCCCAAAATCGAGGCTATGGACCGCCTGAAGCTCCGTATCCGAAACAAGAAGTTTTCCTCCCGGAGTAACCGCGATCCCATAAGGGCGGATAAAATGGGGAGGGGCCTCTTCTCCAAACAGAACGGCAATGACCTTTTTAAAAAATCCCTTTTTGGGCAAAACCGATTTCGCGTCTTCAATGCTCTTCTCATACCTGATTCTCGGCGGATCGGGAGGGAGCGGCCATTGAATATCCCCCCTTTCCCCTTTTTTTTCTGTGGCGCATCCCGCCAGGCTCGCCGCGATCAACAAACTTCCGATCAGACCCCATCGTATCCGCATCCGCATTTAAAACGACCGAATCGCCCTGAACATCACCTGCTGGCTCACATTCAGGTTGTTCCCGATCTCGTTTCGCAGGTAATCATAATCCGCGGTAACGCTCAACAGACCGATCTGCTGGCTTAACCGGGTGTGGGCGTCATAGGTCTGTTGCCCGGTAAGGCTCTCGCTTCCGTTAAAAATTCCCTTGAGGTCGAACGTCCACAATCCGTTTATCCAGGGCCGAATCGTCCCTAAAAAACCGAGGGAGGCAGTCTGAGTACTGCTCTGGTAGCTCCCATGCGGGTAATCAATATGCAAATAGGACCCCAGAAGGGTAAACATATTTAAGAACTGGTAATTGGCATGAGCCTCTTCAGAAATCGTCTCCCCCTCCAGGCCGATTCCGGAGACATGATAATAGGTTACCGTTCCGTCCAGCAGCAGAAGATCATTATAAAAAATAAAATCCCTGAAATACCGGCTGTCGGCCGTTGCCGAAAGGCGGGTCTCTATCTCGTTCTCGGAACGGGTCGGAACGCTTCGGTTGACCAGGGTCAGCGAACCGTTCAACCCGGCATGAACGATCTGGGTCTGGGTGTTGTCGATCCCGGCAGAAAACGAATGAGTCGAATCGCTCGATTTTCCCAACATCTCCGAGGTGTTCTCTCCGAGGCTCCCCCCATAACCGGTCGTCAGCCGGATGGCCTGCAAAACTTTAAAATAGGAGGCCGACCAGTTGACCAGGTCAAAATGACTTCTTGAAGAAAGCCCTCCTCCGGTAACCTGGGTTATTCCTCCGGAAATTCCGCCGTTCAGGTTTAATCCGAAGAAAGGACGATAATTGGCTCCCGTATTGGCATAAACTGTCTGGGTCTGGCTCGTTCCTGCTTCAAACCGTGAATATTGAGCGCCGTTCGACCAGTCGAGTTTTTCAGTCGGATGAAGATTCAATCCCCCGCTGAATAAAGACCTTTTAAAATTGTTACTTCCGGGCGATTCATTGAAATCAGCCCTTAGATTGCTGTCCCAGTAACGGTTCGGAAGGTAATAGAGGTTCATTCCCGCCCCATTTTCCTGATAAAAACCGACCCCCGGAAGATTCCCCCCCCGGGTGGCAAGATTAGCGTAGGCTCCCAGCGTCAGGGCGCGGGTGATCGCTCCGTTTAAATTTAAATTCACGCCATGAGACCAGGTGGCGTTCCCGACCGGATCTTTGGTCTGATCATAAAGGTACCTGGCGCTGAGATGATAACTCCCCAGTCTCCCGCCGGTGTCGACCATTAAATAATCGATATCGCTGGCAGGAAGGACTCCCGCCTGGTCAGTAGAGAGAGAGGTATGGGCCCCGTTAATTCCGATCCGGGGAAAAACAGCGGAAGAGACCATCCAGGAAAACCCATAAGTCGAAACCGTATCATGGGAGACCGTGCTGAAACGGTTCTCCCGGTCGGTTTTCTGGGCATAAACCGTTAAAGGGGAGAACCGGGGGAGAAGCGAAAAATTTAAATTATAATCCTTGACCAGATTCCGCCGGCTGTCGTCAATCGGCGCGGAGTAACTGGTCTGATCGTCGGCCCAGTTCACCCCCCCTGAAAAACTTCCCAAACGGGGATCCCATAAATTATTAAAAACCCTCAAGTTGTACCTCTGTTCAATGCCATGCGTGGACGTTTTTATTCCGCCCGCGTCGTTTTCCGTATAAACGTAAGCCCCTTCAAGGGCGCCGTTCAGCGCGCCATACCCTTTTTCAAGTTCTCCTTCGAACCCGATCATCCCCAGAATCAAAAAAAATCTTAAAAAAAAATGAAAGCGTGTCGCTCTATTAAATTGTCGGCCGGCCAAACGGGTCATGGTCTCTCGGATGCAGCTTATTGAAAAGGCCTTCTAGTGCTTGATTGCCATAATACACGTTACGTCATTCCCGAATGACTTTATCGGGAATCCATTGATTTTGCTAGATACCCGCTTTCGCGGGTATGACAATTTATTTGCGCTAACTTTTGCAACTAAGCACTAGCTTATTTTTGTAAAATTTTTATCTCGGCGCCACGCCTGAGATCGCTCACCCACTCCTCGTATCGTTTTGCCGATTTTTCCCGCACCCGCTTTTCTTTAACCTTCCCCTGATTAATTTCGGAAAAGGGGACCGGCGCCGGAGGAATCTTTTTAACCACCTGGATCAGTGAAAAACCGTATAGGGTCTGAATCGGACCGCTCACCTCGTTGACCTTGAGCAAAAAAGCCTCCCGTTCAAACTCCGCCATCGCCATGCGGCCTTTATATTGAATTCTTTCATCCCCCCCGAACGACCTGGCCTCTTCCTCTGAAGAATAGGAGGCAATCAACTCCTTAAAATCGGCCCCCTGATTCGCTTTTTTCGAGAGTTCAAACCCCTTTTCATACCCTTTTTTCCAATCGTCATTCGATCCGGAAGGATCGACCCTGATCAGGAGGTGCCTTAATTGGACCCCTTCGGGCCGCATAAACTCTTCCTGATGTTTCTGAACATATTCCTGAACCTCCGCGTCCGAAACAGCGGTCTTGTCATAAACCTCTTTTTTGACCAGATCGTAAGGATTAAGCCCCTCTCCCTTTGCCTTTTGAAAAATCAGCTCTTTGTCAATTAACTGGTTCAGGACCTCTTTTTTAATCTCTTCCATCCGGCCGGGTGAAAGCTCTCCATGGCCTAAAGAAAGGAGCGCATTTTTCATCTCCTGTTTAAAAACAAACTCGACGATCGGTTGTCCGTTGACCTCTGCCACCGCTTTTTCCTTTTTCGGTTCCTCTCCTGCACTCCGGGCCTTTTCTCTCTTTTCATCCGCCCGGGCCAAACCTCCCTGAACCGAGAAAAGAGAAGAAAGAAGGATCAGAGCGATTACTTTTGATGACAGCTTAAACATAGCGCGCTGCTGGCATTCCGGTCGTTCATATCCGCACCCGGCTGATTGGGATTGGGAGCTCTTAAAAACCGGGAGTTATTTACCGTTGTGGCATTAACAGGATCGGTCGGTAATGGCTGTCCTGTCAGCCGGCTCGCCTCATGAGGGTTATGACAGGAGGCGCACTCGATATAGGGCGTATCCAGACTGGTCGTGTCCGAAGAATAAGCCCGGAGGCGGTCACGCGGGTCGGTCTGCAACGCCCCGTCCCGGGTCAGCCAGAAGACTTTATTCGTTCCAGAAAGATGACCGTCGGTTCCAGAATTGGTATTTTTATTTGCAAGAATCAACGCAAACTGCGGATCGGTCTGAGGAATGGCCATTCCGACAGGATGGTCATTGGTTAAATCGGTTCCCAGATTCGGGAAAGGCTCGGCTCCTCCGGTGTTTGTTGTATTATAAAAAACATATCCCCCGATGGCGCTGTCAGTCCGGTCGCCCGATTTAAATTTGTTCCCGGAATCGACAGCCTGTCCGTTAAAGGTCAACCCGATGCTCCCTCCCGCTCCGGCAAGATTTTTGTTGTTGGAAAAAAGACCGCCCGATCCCGGAGCGTTAATCAGAGAATCAAAAGCAATCGTCCCGTCATGGCACGACAGACAGGCTAAAGAAACCCCTTTGGGCCTTCCAGGAGTCAGGCCGGCTTTATCAAAATTGGGACTGTCATAAGGGGTAAAGAGCGTGGAATCGCTGAGCCTCCGGTTCCAGAGGGGAGCGCCCCCTCCGGCGACATCGGTCCGGCCTCCGTGCGGGGTATGGCAAAAAACGCAGATTTCACCGTTGATATTAATCCCGCTGCTCGTCGCCTGAATATCGGGGTTTGCCGCCAGGTTATGCTTCGTATGGAGGATATCTTCCGAGGCCCGGACCTCCCCCTGAAAGAATAAAAAAAGAAGTACAAACATCAGACCAAATAATTTATTCTGATTCATTCTACACCCTTCCTTTTTTCTCCCAGATACTGGAAGACATCGATCCGTCTGTTATATTGATCTGCCACATAAATTTTGTCATCCTTATCGACCCAGAGTCCGGCCGGGAGATACATCTGGCCGTCATGGGTACCCATGTCGCCGAAAAATAAGAGCAACTGCCCTTCCTGATTAAAAATCTGAACATTGTTAAAAGCGGCATCGACCACATAGATATGCCCTTCGCTGTCAACCCCGATCCCTTTCGGTTTGGAAAACTGCCCCAGGCCTGTTCCAATGCTTCCGAATTTAGATAAAAACCGGCCGTCCGAATCGAAGATCTGGATTCTGAAATTGAGGGTATCAGTCACATAGATTTTTCCCTCCCCGTCAATGGCCAGGTTTGTGGGGAAGTTAAACTCCCCGTCATTGACCCCTCTTCCGCCGAATTCCGACAGGAGTTTCCCTTCAAAATCAAAAATCGAGATATTATGCTTCCGGGTATCGACGACATAAACCCGCCGGAGTTTATCGTTCACGGCAATCCCCGCGGGCCTTTCAAACACTTTTTCTCCCCCCATCGCCAGGAGATACTTTCCGTCGGGGCCATAAACCACTACCCTCTTTTGCTGGCCGTCTGTCACATAGATATTCCCTGACCGGTCGGTGGCAACACCGGTGGCATTGGCCAGAATTCCGGGACCATCTACACCGAGGAATATAAAATCTTTTTTCTCATAATCGAGTACCAGAATTTTTCTCCAGCCCGAATCGGCGATAAAAACCCGGTTTTTATCATCAACATGAATGGCAAACGGTTTTTGCAGATGAACAATCGGGTCTGCCCCGGCCAGAGCCTCTACGATCTTTCTGCCGAAACCCTTTTGCTCCACCTCTTTGACAGAGTCGATGGTTTTTACAAATTTAATCCGGGGGGGATCGGGCGGGAGAGGCCAGATGATTTCCGATTTTTTAACCGGCGCCGACGCGCACGCCCCGAGAAAAAGGATCCCCGCTAACAATCCAAATTGGTAAAATTTATTAATCAACTCTTCAACCTTTCAACTCTTCAACTGGTCTTTACTTTATGTGGCAGGTCAGGCATAACGCGCTGTTTTTGTTGCTCGTCCTTAAAAAGGGGTCTCTCCCCTCGAGATTCTTTTCGTCCGGGTTATGCGGGTCATGACAGCTTGCGCACTGGACCTTATCCCCCTCGAACGTCTGAATGCCGTTGGTAAACATCCTCCCGCCATCTTTTTTAATCAGCGCCGGCTGGTTAAACCCCGGATCGACCGACATTTTCGGGTAGGCCATCGAAAAGGGGTGATCATCTCTCAAATCCCGGGTCAAATACCGGACCGTCGCATCATGGGCGCCCCCGATTCCGACAGCTCCGATCCCTCCGTAAGCCCCTTCGAGCCGGTTATGGCATTTGCCACAGCTATCGGTCCCCACCCCTCCTTCCGGACTCATTTTGTAATGAACCTGGGCATCGAGAATGGTATGGTATTTCGGCTTGTTGACCACCGAATCGACGGCAACGCTCCCGTCGTGGCACGATAAACAGGCGAGCGAAATGCCATCCGGCGCGGCCACTTTAGAATCGAAATTAGGACTCGTATACATCTGATATCCCGAAGGGTCCGGGAGGTTCCGGTTCCAGAGAGGGGCGGTCGAACTGGCGTTATGCGGCGTATGGCAATAAATACAGGCTTCCCCATAATCATTAAAACTCCCCCCCTGCATAGGCCCCGTCTCCGTTTTATATCCCCTGAAGTTAAAAGCGCTTAAATCATGACGGGACTTGATGATCGTCCCTCCATTCGCCTCAATCGAGGAAAAGAGGATGATCAATAAAGAGATTAAAAGGAGTTGTATCGTTTCCCTGTCCATGAGCGTCTTTAAGCGATCACCTGGCCTGCCTAAGGGTTATCATTATATTAGCCCTATTTACTTTGCAAAAAAAATACCTGGATTTGAATAAATTTAATTTTAAATATTGTTTAAAATCAATACGTTATAAACGATCAATCGCTGTCCATTTTAAACAAAAAAAACTAGCGAACTATTTACCACTTTTTGGCCTGATATTTGCTATAAATTTGGCACAAAACCCTCTAACTTACTGATCCCATCAAGGGTTCCAAACCACTTATTCCCTGTTTTATCAGGGGAAATGGTAAAAACAGAATCATCAATGAGCCCTTCGCTCCGGGTATATTTCACCCAGCTTTTTCCGTTAAAATAACCGATCCCTCCTTCGGTGCCGATCCAGAGTCCGTTATCGGAGTCGACAAAAATATCGGCCACAAAATTACCCGGCAGACCCTCTTTTACCGTAAAGTTTTTCCAGCTTTTTCCGTCGAACCGGGAGAGTCCCGCCCCCCAGGTTCCGAACCATTTCACGTCGTTACGGTCGATGGCCAGAGAAAGAATATAATTGGGGTTATACCCTTCGGCCTCTTTGCCCGGAGCCGACGCGTGATGGCGGCTTTTATTAACAATCTTTTCAAAGTCGGGAATGTCTTTTAAATCGGCTCCCAGCCCCTCTTTGTGAGTGAAGGTCTGCCAATTTTTTCCGTCGAATGAATTGGCCCCCCCTTCGGTGCCGAACCATACCGTTCCGCTCTTATCAATTCCCAGAGAATAGACCCAGTTGTCGACGAGGCCATCCTCTTTGGTAAACTTTTTCCAGACTTTTCCGTCATAGAGATTGGCCCCTTTCCAGGTGGCCACCCACAGCCGCCCTTCTGAATCCAAAAGGGTTTTGTAGACAAAGGGGTCTGCCAGTTGAGGAACGGTGTACGTTTTTTTGATTCTCCCTTTTAACCCCTCTCCCACCAGAACAAGCCCCCCGCCATGGGTTCCGATCCATTTATTCCCTTTGGAATCAATTTCAATCGAGGTGACATCGTTTGAGAGAAGACCGCTTTTATTGTCAATTTTTTTGACGATTTTATCCTGCTGTCGGTCGTAAACCAACACTCCCTGCTCGGTCCCAACCCAGACCAGATTCTTTTCAAACGCAATGGCATGGACCCCCGCGTTGATCTCGTAGTTGGTCCAAACGGGGGAAATAGCGCTTTTATTTGCAGGAGGTAGGTTCTGAGATGAAACAGGCCGGTTCTGGCCGGGTGGCAAGCTTTGAGAAGAGCAGGAAACTAGAAAAAAAAGAGCATTTAATGAAAATATTAAAGAAAAAGGAATTCCAAACCTCATTTTTCACCCGGGTCATGCTCAATTTAGTTGAATTAGCTGAAGAATATTACCCAATTTATCAAAAACAAGTCAATGTTTATTATCGTCAGGAAGACTGGGGGTCCCTCTTGTTTGGCCCGAAAGAGGGAGTGCCCTGTCACACACCCTTTCGTTTCGCATAAATTAAGCTGGTGGAATTATTCTTTTTCCACTATATTTCCCCCTTATGCTCACTTTCCGTTTCATGAATAGATTGACCCCGGATGCCGGCGGATATGAATAAGACCCCCGGCAAGTCAAGCTTGACAGGACTTTCACTGGCCGCCCTTGGGGTGGTTTACGGCGACATCGGCACCAGCCCCCTCTATACCCTGAATGCCATTTTCTCCGGAGGATTGCATCCGGTTCCTTTGAATTCAGAAAACATCCTGGGGATTCTTTCTCTGATTTTCTGGTCTTTGATCATTGTCGTTTCCTTCAAGTATGTCATTTTTATCATGCGCGCGGATAACGAGGGTGAAGGGGGGATCATGGCCTTATTGGCCCTGGCGCTCCGCAAGCTTGGGAATAAGGGAAAGGAGCGGACAGCGGCCATGCTGCTCGGGATTTTTGGCGCGGCGCTTTTTTACGGAGACGGGATCATCACTCCGGCCATTTCTGTCCTCTCCGCCGTTGAAGGTCTGGAGTTAGCCAGTCCGGCCTTTAAAACTTATGTCATCCCGGTCACGCTGATCGTGCTGTGGGGTCTCTTTCTTTTTCAACGCAAAGGGAGCGCCCGCGTGGGAGCCCTGTTCGGACCGATCATGTGCGTCTGGTTTGGAACACTCGCCATTCTCGGCGTTTTGAATATTTTTTCGGAGCCGGGCGTGTTGAGCGCCCTGAATCCCTCGCATGGGATTTCTTTCCTGATCGCTTCTCCCTGGATCGGCTTTCTTGCGCTCGGCGGGGTCGTATTGGCTTTAACCGGCGCCGAAGCCCTTTATGCCGACATGGGACATTTCGGGAGACGCCCGATCCAGCTCGCCTGGTTTGGGTTTGTTCTCCCCTCCCTCGTGATGAACTACTTCGGACAGGGGGCCATGCTCATGCACAATCCCCGGGCGATCGCACATTCGTTTTACCTCCTGGCGCCGCATTGGGCGCTCTATCCCCTGGTCATTTTATCGACCGTGTCTACGGTGATCGCGTCGCAGGCGGTAATTACCGGCGCTTTTTCGATGACGCACCAGGCAATGCGGCTCGGTTATTCTCCGAACATGGAAACGCAACAAACTTCGGAGGAGGAAATCGGCCAGATTTATTTGCCGGGAATTAACTGGGCATTGCTCCTGGCCGTGATCGCCCTTGTGTTAGGTTTCCGCAGTTCCACCAACCTCGCCGCAGCTTATGGGATCGCCGTCACAGGGACGATGATCATCACCTCTCTTCTTGCCTTTATCGTGGTTCACAAGTTATGGGGGTGGGGGTGGCTCCGAAGCGGGCCGTTGATTCTCTTTCTCCTGGCCATTGACCTGGCCTTCTTTGGGGCCAACGCCATCAAAATCGAGGAAGGGGGCTGGCTCCCCCTGGTATTCGGCTTTGCCATTTTCCTTCTGATGACGACCTGGAAACGGGGGCGGGGACTGCTCCATGAGAAGTTACAGCGCGACGGGCTCGACCTGAAGCATTTTGTCAAATCAATGGCACCCTCCCCGGTCGCGCGGGTGCCGGGAACCGCGATCTTTTTGACAGCGCATCCGGAAAACGTACCGCATTCGCTCTTGCACAACATGAAGCACAACAAAGTGCTCCATGAGCATATTGTCGTTCTATCCGTTCGAATTCTGGACATCCCGCATGTTTCGGATAAAGAGAGGCTGGAATACCGGACGTTGTCGAACCATTTCTATGTGCTGATCGTCAAATTCGGATTCAAAGACGAGCCTGATATTCCCAAGGCGCTTAAGCTTGCCGCAAAGATCGGGTTGCCGTTAACCCCGGATAAAATTTCCTTTTTTTTCGGACGGGAGACGATTATTCCGAAAGCGGACAAGGGGATGCCTCTCTGGCGGAAGAAACTCTTTATCGCCATGTACCGCAATGCGGGGAGCGTCATCAGTTTCTATAAATTACCTCCGGACCGCGTAGTGGAAATGGGCTCGCAAGTCGTTTTATAAAACAGCCTGTCCATCCGCGCGCCGGCTTGCCGGCAGCCCATTAATTAGTGTCTGAACGAAAACCCTATATTCTTTACGGATGATTCGCGTTGCCCCTGCCGAAAAAATCGCTTCAACGGAAAAACATCGTCAATACGATTATTGCCCGCATATTTATTTCCTGCTTTCTCGTATTCTTGCAG
>JACQBY010000093.1 GCA_016201875.1 Nitrospirota bacterium | reverse complement strand
GACTCCAGCAACGACCGGATACGGAAGATCGATTCTCAGACTAAGGTGATCACAACGGTTGCCGGGAACGGAACGCGGGGTTTCGCGGGAGATGGAAAACAGGCCCTGCAGGCTCAATTTTTCTTTCCACATACCCTGACGGTTGACGCGGACGGGAATCTTTATGTCGCGGATGCCGGAAATCACCGGATCCGGAAGGTGAATGCCGCCACCGGGATCATCACAACAGTTGCCGGGAACGGAAAGACAGAACCTCCGGGAGATGGCGGCCCCGCGATTTTGGCGGGGCTTTCGGCGCCGCGAAGTGTTGAACTGGACACCGAAGGAAATCTTTATATCGCGGATACGCGCCATAGCGCCATTCGCCGGGTGGGTAAAGACGGCCGGATGATGACGGTTGCCGGAGGGGATCCGAAAGAGCTGGACCAACGGGGCATTCCCGTTTATCTGAGGTCTCCCCTGGGGATTGCGATCGGTTCCGACGGGCAGATCTACTGGGCCGACAGCCATCTCGGCAGGGTGAAGAAAATGGACCCGAAAAAAATGGATCCCGCGACAGGGATGGGGTGGATTACCATTGTGGCAGGATCCGAAACGTCAGGGTACGGGGGGGATGACGGCCCGGCCCGGGAAGCTCAACTCTTTGAACCGGCCGCGCTGGTTCTTGATCGAAAAGGGAATCTTTATATCGCGGATCATGGCAATCACCGGATCAGGCGGGTCGATTCAGAAACCGGAACGATGACCACGATCGCGGGAAATGGAGAGACCGGTTTTGGAGGAGACGGCGGGCCGGCGGCAGATGCCCGGCTTAATTCTCCTTCGGGCCTCGCGCTGGACGGCCGGGGAGGGCTTTATATCGCGGATTCAGGCAACCACCGGATCCGGAAGGTGGATCTTGAAACCGGCATCATTTCAACCATCGCGGGAACAGGAGCGACCACTGAAAAACCGTCTCCCGGGGTGCCGATGGAGGAAATGTTCATTTAAAAATACGCCGGTTGCTTTAGCAAAATACGGCATTCATCGTATTGTGTTCATTCTGATTCTTAGTTATAACAGTGAAGCATAAGAAGCCAAGGTGCTTAAGTGTTCATTTAGCTCATCAGATATTGTGGAGGTTTTGCAAATGAATAACTCCCTAAAAAAAAAGTCGCCGAAGGAATCTGTCCGATATCTCACTCGCGCCGAGGTAGCCAGACTGCTGGAAGTATCGCCAAGCAGTATCAGCCGGTGGGCCCGCGGGGGGAGGCTTCCTTTCATTCAAACCATCGGAGGAAGGAGGCGTTATTTAAAAGAGGTCATCCTCGCCCTGGTTAAGAAATGGATTGGGGATCAAAAAGAAAAAAGAGGTGATGTCAGATATTAAAAAAAAGGAATAAAGAAAGAGATCTAAACAAGCTCAATGTCATAAACAAAAACATCATTAAAAACAAAAACATGGAGGAACACGTTATGAAGACCAAAATATTAGGAGCCTTTGCGATCGTCCTGATCGGTATCGTGGCTCTTGGCTCGAGTCTGGCGCTGGCCGCGGCAGACCCGATTGTCAAGACCCATAAACAGCCGTACCCGGACAGGGAACACTATATCAAGGACCCTCCCATCAACAGTTACAGTCTCCCGCCCGACCTCTTGAACGGAAAATGGTCGGCGGAGAATATTTCGTTTAAGTCGACGGGGAAGCTTGTGGAATATAACCTGACGATAGAACAGATCAAGTGGAACGTCGTGGGAGATGTCTTTATCACCCAGTGGGCGTTCAACGGACAGGTTCCCGGGCCGCTTCTCACCGCGACGGAAGGGGACATGGTCAGGATTACGGTGAAGAACAATACCACCATTGACCACACCATCCACCCCCATGGTTTCTGGGTGCCGGTCAACATGGACGGTGTGCCTAACATTACCCAGCTCTCCATCCAGCCGGGCGAGACCTTTACCTATGAGTTTATCGCGAAACCGTCCGGGTTTATGTTTTATCACTGCCATGTGAACGCGGCGACCCATATGGCGATGGGCCTTTATGGCGGGTTTATCGTTTATCCCGGACCGGCCGGACCTGGAACACCGAAGGAAGTGGCGGCCGATCCCAATCTTCCGAGGATAGACCGGGATTACGTGATGATTCTCTCTGAAATCGACACCCGGATTGATGACGGGGAATCGGGAGGCGTGGAACTCGGACACCCGAGAAAGATCGCCAATATGAACTATTTCACGATTAACGGGAAGTCCTTCCCTGAAACGCCGATGATTTTCGCGAAAGAAGGGGAGACCATCCGGGTCAGATTCTTGAACTTCGGATACTGGTCTCATGCCATGCATCTGCACGGCCATGCGTTTGCCCAAGCGAGCGCCGAATGCGACCGTTGTCCGAGAAACTGGGAATACCGTGATGCCATGAATCTCAATGCCGCCAACCGGACCGATATCATCTTTAAGGCCAACAATCCCGGCCGGTGGGTCTTCCATGACCACAGGGTTCCGTTTGCAACCAATGACGGAGCCTATCCAGGCGGCATGTTAACGGTCGTGGAATATGAAAACGATCCATGGCTCCCGCTATTGCCGCAGTTGCCGTTGCCGGGATTCAAGTTTATGGGTGATCCCAAGACGGCAAACATGTCTTCTGTCCACCAGGCCATCAAGAAAGAGATCCTGGGCGAATAGCCATTCACTGCACGTCGGTTGGAGGGGGAGCTTCGCGCCCCTCCAACCCACTTTTCTGGAGGATTAAAAATGAGAGCGCTTCTATTTTTTATGGGTGTATTGCTTGTCGTTGGGATGAATACCGCGGTGGTTTCAGCCGAGGATTGGGTCATCCATACCGGAAACGTCACAAAGCTGGATAAAGCAACGGGTGCTATGGAGATCGAGAATGTGCAGGGGAAAAAGGAAAGTATTTCCGTTACCGATCCGGATATTTTAAAAAACAGGGTCTTTAAAAAAGATCTGAATGTCGGCGACGGAGTGGATGTCAAAATGATCGGGACTAAAGTGGTGACCGTGCTTCGAAGAAATCTTCCGGTGACCATACGTTCAAAATGAGAAAGTGGAAACTCTTTTGGATATTATCGATGATGCTCCTTTTTTTTCCGGGAGCGGTTTCGGGCGGATCGGTCAGGGTGTCCTTAAGAGAGAGGGCTTTTACGCCGCAGGCGCTTCATATCAGGGTAGGGGACAAGGTTGAATGGCTAAATGATGACGAGGACGTTCATCTGGTGATGAGCGGCAGGGATCTTGAGGATAAGCATAGAGGAAAACCTCTTGATTCCGGGACTTTGATGCCGGGCCAGACCTTTAGCTATACGTTTACCGAGACGGGAACCTACCCCTACCTCTGCGTGATCCATTGGCAGCAATCGACAACCCGTCCGCCGATGAGGGGTGAAGTGGTCGTTGAACCCTGAAAGAAGGAAGCGGAATAGAGATGCGCCAAAAGAAAATATTTTTCTGGATCGGGATGATCATTTTTTTTCTCTTTTCTGCCGCTTCGGGAGTGAAGGGAGAAGGAGGGTTTGATATTTACCTGATGGGGATCGTCTCCGAGACCCATTATGATGAGAATCCCCCCTTTATCAAGATGAAGGTGATCGAAGGGGCCCTGAACAGGGTGGGGAAGGAGGTCTCGGTGATCATTCCGGAAGAGGGGCTGACCCACTGGAAACGAAGGATCAAAGTCGGAATGGAGCTCGACACCCGGCTCCGGGTCCGGGAGGATGGAAGATACGAGATGGCAGTCGCCCAGCTACGATCCCTCCCATCGAGGGATTTCAAAGGACAGCCGTCGATCGAAGATACGGTCAGGAAAAATACAGCAAAGTGACCAAACATAACAAAATATAAATAACGAAGGAGAGTTGTAAAAATGAAAAAAGTCAGTATGACCATCATGAGTATAGGACTCGGATTACTTCTCACTGCCCCGGCAGAGAATGCTTTTGCGACCGGGGGGATTACAGGAGCAGTGACCTTCAGCGGCACCCCTCCAAAGAACCCCCGCGTTCCGGTCGCCAAAAATATCGACTACTGCGGAAAAGAGATTGAAATGCCTCTTCTGCTGGTGAATTCCCAGAATAAAGGGGTTCAGTTTACGGTTGTTTATCTCGAAGGGGTGGAAGGGGGCGCCGCTTCTAAAACTGTTTTGCGGATGGGAGCGCCTGAGCGAAAATGTGATTTTGTGGAGCATGTTTCCGCGATCCAGAAAGGAAGCGATTTGGAACTGAAAAATCAGGATCCCGTCCTTCATAATCCGCATCCCTTTAACCCGAAAGGGGGTACGGTTTTTAATGTGGCTTTAACCGAGCAGGGTCAGACCGTATCAAAAAAGATTCGGACGGAGGGGGTGATGCGGATTCAGTGTGATTCTCATGTCCATATGAACGGGTGGATACTCTCAATTCCCAACGCTTATTTTGCCGTAACCGACGCGAGCGGGAATTATAAGATCGATAATGTCCCTCCCGGCAAATATAAACTGGTAGCCTGGCATGAGAGTTGGAAGGTGACCAACGCGCATGAATTGGATGAAGCGTTCAAAAAGGCTGAGGAAGACCTTAAATCGGGTAAAATCACCGACATGAAAGATGCCCAGCTTGAGCGGCCTGCGTTTGGAGAGCCCACTGTCATCACGAAGGATATTGAGGTGAAAGATGGGGGAGCGGAGAAGGTCAGTTTCGAACTAAAATAACCCAAATCATTAAAAAAGGATGGGAGATGATCATGAAGAAAATCTTAAGTCTCTTTACAGTTGCGCTGGTTACACTTGGATTTGCGTCACCCTCTCTGGCAGGGCCCTCACGGGCCCTCGTCCAGGAGCTGGGATCGGTCATCGGAGCGGATGAGATCAATGTCGATCTCGACTGGGTCGGTCAGCCCTTGAAAGTCACGGCGAGTGTCCCGCCGGCCGTAGACACAACCGTTGGAGCTGGCGATGCCACGATTGGGGGTATCCTCTTATCGAGCGCCAATATTGGGCTCACTCAAAATCTGGAGCTCAGGATCGGACGGTTGCCAGGTCTTAGAAGCTATGTCACTCTTCCGGTTGGAAGTTCCAGTAATTATGGCCTGACCTTGAAAGCAGGCGGCCTTGTTCCAGGGCTTGCTTTCTGGGTCGGTTATGGTTCAAGTTCCTTTAAGGATATCAACGCAGGGGATACCGCAGGAGATGTTTCGGGGTCATCGACAAGACTCGGCGCGGCCTATACCTGGGCCGGACCGCTCATCTTAAACGGAAGCCTCGGCTACGGCACAGATTCATCATCCACCGCGGGTGTTGATGGATCAAATACGAAAACGGTAGAAATCGAGGCGGCGGCTCTTTATCCGTTAAAAGCAAATCTCCTTGTCGGTATCGAGCTTCTCTACGCCTCTATTGATGCGCCACATGGGGCCGCTACCACAACTGATTATAAAGTAACTATTTTTGCCCCGGCTTTAGGAGCAAGGGCAACTGCCGGCAATTGGACAATTGACGCAGTTGTCGCTTTACTCGGTTCCAGCGTCAAGGTAGACACCACGCCGACCGCGACGCTCGACACAGCCACGGCAACCGTAATCGGTGTTCCGAATCTGAGGATCAACTATAAATTTTAGTCTTTGTTTATAGTGAGGAAGCAATGACCGATATACCGGATGTGAACCGCAGTGTAGAAATCCATCCGGGGATCTTCTGGGTCGGTGAGACGGACGAAAAAACCCCTTTTAAGTGTAATCCTTATGTTCTGGATGATGGGGAAGAAGCTGTCCTGTTTGAGCCAGGACCTGCCCTCTACTATTCGAATGTGCGGGAAAAGGTCCTGCAAACAGTGGCAGCCAAAAAAATTCGTTATATCGTTCTTTCCCACCAGGATCCTGACCTTTGTGCTTCCGTTCCGCTCTGGGAGGAATCCTTAAGATCGAACCAGTGTCAGATTGTGACCCACAGCCGTACAGCCAACCTCCTTGGGTACTACGGAATCAAGTCAAAAATGTATCTGGTTGACCGGAACGATTGGGTACTCCCATTGCGGGGCGGACGGGTATTGAAATTTCTCTTTACCCCCTGGTGCCACAGCCCTGGGACATTTATGACGTATGACGAAAAGACACGGACTCTTTTTTCCGGGGACGTCTTTGGAGCGCTCTCTTTTGATTGGAATCTCTTTGCGAGAGAGAACTACATCAGTGCCATGCGATTGTTTCATGAAGACTACATGGCTTCAACGCCCCATCTCCAGGCCGCCATGAAAAGACTCAAGTCCATGGCAATCGACCGGATTGCCCCCCAGCATGGATCTCTGATCGATCATCCAGTTGATGATCACATCAGGGCTCTTCAGAATCCGCGGGAGACTCATTCGCCTCCCCTTAATATTCAGAAGAGGAGTTATCAGGATTTGATCGCAATGGTTTTAGAGCGGGAAGTGGCAATACTGGGAGAGGAAAGAGCGATTACCACGGCAAGAGAGATTACCGGCTTAAAGGTGGACGACCGGGGAAATGTATTAGGGGTAAAGGGT
>JACQBY010000006.1 GCA_016201875.1 Nitrospirota bacterium | reverse complement strand
TCAGATGAAAGATAAAGAACACCGGTACATCGCAGTTGAAGGGCCGATCGGGGTCGGGAAAACCAGTCTGGCCCGGATTCTGGCCAGAGAGCTGAACGGAAGACTGATCCTCGAGAAGGCGGAAGAAAACCCCTTTTTACCCAGATTTTATCATCATCCGGAGCTCTACGCTTTTCAGACACAGCTCTTTTTTCTCCTGTCGCGGTACCAGCAGCAGCAGGAATTGTTCCAGCTCGACCTTTTTTCCAGAAACACCATTTCAGACTACCTGTTCGCCAAAGACCAGATTTTCGCGTCGATCAATCTGGTCAAAGAAGAAGAGTTTGCGCTTTATCAGCAGATTCAAAAGTTATTGCAGGGGCAGATTTCCACCCCCGATCTGGTGATTTACCTTCAGGCCGAACCGAGGACTCTCTTCCAGCGGATTAAAAAAAGAGGGCGGGAGTTTGAAAAAGAGATTGAAGAAGAGTATCTTCAGGTTCTCATTGAAAATTACAATCAGTTCTTCTTTAATTATCATTCCTCTCCTCTTTAGATCATTCAAACCAACGACATCGATTTTGTCCAATCCCGCGAAGTGCTGGACGATTTTCTCAAACAGATCCGCCAGATGAAAAACGGGATGCAGTATTACAACCCTCTGAAGTAAAAAATCGCCGGCCATGGAACAGGTCATTACCATAAAGGAAATGCGGGCCGTCATCGTTTCTTTCCGTCAGAAGGGAGAGACCATCGGTTTCGTTCCCACGATGGGATTTCTCCACGAAGGGCATTGCTCGCTGATCCGGGAAGCCGCCCGGGCATGCGACCGGGTCGTCGTTTCCATCTTTGTCAATCCTCTTCAGTTTGGCCCCGGAGAAGATTTTGTCCGGTATCCCAGAGACCTCAAAGGGGATTTTGAAAAATGTCTTTCGGCGGGGGCTCATCTTCTTTTTCTTCCGGAAACCAGGGAGATCATCGGAGAGAACTCCGGCGCCTTCATCCGGATGGACCGGATCATGGATATCCTCTGCGGCGCCAGCAGGCCGGGGCATTTTCAGGGGGTGGCGACGATGGTGTTGAAATTGTTAAATATCGTTCAGCCCGACTATCTTTTTTTGGGAGCCAAAGATTTTCAGCAGACCGTGATTCTTAAAAAGATGGTCCGGGATTTTTTTATGCCGGTCCGGGTTGAGGTGATGCCAACCGTTCGGGAATCCGATGGACTCGCGATGAGTTCGAGAAACAGTTACTTAAATCCTGAGGAAAGAAAGTCAGCGGTTGCATTGTATCGCGCCATGAAGAAGGGGAAGGAGGTTTTCTTAAAAGGAGAACGAAAGGCCTCTGTGATCAAGCCCCTGATGGAGAACGAAATCAGGAAAGAAAGCGCCGCCCGGATCGACTATATTGAAATGGTCTCCCCCGAAACGCTGGTGCCTCTGGACGATATTCAGAGAGACGCGGTGATTCTCGTTGCCGTCTGGATAGGCAAAACCCGCCTCATCGACAACCTGAAGCTTTCATGATTTTTGAAAGAGCCGTTTGAAAGCGGTCAGGAGGATTTCCGGGAGAAAGCTCCGGTAAGTCCGTTTTCCGCTTAACACCTCGATGTAGAGCTGAATCACGCCGGGATGTTTCTCCGTCAAATCAAATAAAAATTCAGGGAACCGGTAGACGAGCCAGGCAACCCTTCCGGCGCTTTTAAATTCAGGATAAAACTCCCGACGGATCGTATTGGAATAGCCCGAAAGAGGAGTTCCCTGATGAATAAACCGTTCGGCGGCCTCCGCGGCAATCTGGCCGCTCCGCATGGCGTAATAAATCCCTTCTCCAAAAAATGGGTCGACCAGATGGCCCGCATCACCGGCCAGCGCCATTCTTTTTGAATGGAGTTTAAATCGTGCGTTGGCATGAACCGGCAGAGGATGCCCCGACTCTTTGATGCAGGCGGGGGGGAGGGGAGACTTTGAAAAGACCGCGGAGGCGTATTGGCGAAAAAAGGCTTTGAGTCCGGGGTGGTTTGAAAAGCTGGCCGCCCCGATCGAAAAAACCTCCTGTTTTGGAAAAATCCACCCATATCCGGATGGAATATGGCCCACCTCAATTTCAATGGCCGAATCGTTAATCCCTTCAAGTCTTTTTTTGAACTCCCCTTCAATGCCCGGAAAAGACTTTATCCTGAAATCGGGGTTTAGCCATTTTGAGGTGACTCCTAACGCCCCGTCGGCCCCGATCGCCGTTCTCCCTTTGAAGCTGTGGATGCCGGAATGAATTTCAATATAATCGTTTTGTTCCCGGATTTCTCCGACGGGGAACGCTTCTTTATAATCCACTCCCTGTTTGACGGCCCGGTCGACCAGCATCTGATCGAAGGTTTCTCTCATGACCATATAGGCAAACGGCCGGTCAAAAGAGAAGGTCTTTTTTTTCGATCCACAGCTTAACCGGAGGGCGGAGATGCTCTTTTCAATGGAAGGAAAAGGGCCGGGCCCGAGGATTTGATGGACTTTGGCGGTGAGCCCCCCTCCGCAGGTTTTGTATCTGGGAAAACGGGCGCGGTCGAGGGCAAGGACGGAAAGGTTCCGGGAGGCGGCTTCATAAGCGGCAATGGCGCCGGCAGGGCCCATTCCGATCACAATAACATCATAGATCATACACTGCCAAGCAAAAAAAGTTGAAAGGTTGAAAGGTCGAAATCTGAACTTATTTGCCGGGGGTCCAGCCGATATGATATTTCGCCAACAGCGATGTCATCAGGGTGAATGAATTGGTGAAGATCAGAAAACCGACCAGGATGATAAAGAGGCCGCTTGCGATATTGACATATTTCATATAGGGGACGAATTTTTTGTAAGCGGATAAAAAAGAATTAAAACTCAACGAGAGGATAAATAAAGGGATGCCGATTCCCAATGAATACGCGGCGAGGAGGGAGATGCCGTTTGTCACCGACCCGGAAGTGCTTGCATAAAGGAGGATGGTTCCTAAAATAGGGCCGACGCAGGGGGTCCAGCCGGAGGCGAAAGCAACCCCCACGACAAAAGAGCCGATGAGGCCGGCCGGCTTATTCTGCAAGTGGAACTTTTTGTGAGCCATTAAAAAAACCGGTGTGAAAATCCCCATGATGTAGAGCCCGAAAAGAATCACGATCGCCCCGCCGACTTTTCTAACCATTGCCTGATAGTGAAGCATCAGCTGGCCCAAAGACGTTGCGGTGGCTCCGAATAAGATAAAGACGAGGGAAAACCCGGCAATAAACATAAGCGAGTTCTTGATGGTGATCCACTTGACCGATTGAAGAGATTCAGATTCGGTTGAAAGCTCTTCGAAAGAAAGGCCTGTGATATAACAGAGATACGAAGGAAGGACCGGGAGAACGCAGGGGGAGACGAATGAAAAGAGCCCCGCGGTAAATGCCATGAAATAAGAGACCGGCTGCATGATCAGAAAACCTCTGTTTTTAATCGGTTATTAAAATCTTAAAATAGAAACAACTTGCTTGACTGGATACCCGCTTTCGCGGGCATGACGGATCTGTGTAAGCCCGGCAATCTCTCTCTGTCATTCCCGTGCAAACGGGAATCCAGTTTTTAAAAGTAGTTATGTGCTTTCTAGATTCCCGCTTTCGCGGGAATGACAACTTCTTACGAGACCGTTAAGATTGAAACCGAATGAGCTGGCCGACGAGATTTTTTTGTTTCGGATCTTCCCAGTCAACTGCGCCAAAAAAGCGGTTTGTGATCACCCCTTTTCGGTCGATGAGGATGCTGGTTGGAATCGACCGGACAAGGTAAAGGTCGCTCACATGGAGTGTTTCATCGAGGAGGAGCGGAAAACTCAGGTGAAACGCCTCCTGAAAAGGCTGGACGCTCTGGATGCCATCTTCGTCGCTTGACACCGCCAAAATTTCAAAATCGCTCCGGCTGAAACTCTTGTACAACGCTTCCATGGAGGGCATTTCGGCCCGGCAGGGTTCGCAAAAGTCGGGGGCGGTAAAACCGACCTTTGCGATTTTCGGGATTTCCTCCGTGGCCTGGGCTTTGGGTTCTTCTGAAAGGGTGCATCCTGAAAGGAGAGGCGCAAGCATGAAGAGAAAAATGAAAGCTCGCTTCAAAGAGTTAATTAAAGTCGTCCGGTTCACGATGTTCCCTTATCCATAAAAAGACCGATGATCTGTTCCGCTTCAAGAATGTCGTAGGTAGCATAAATTTCTATAAATGTTCCCAATCTTCTCCCCGAACAACCTTAATGTAAAATTTTATCATTGCCCAAACTCAAAGGCAAGCTCAGGGAGAAGGGGTTTTGCCCGACCGCAGATTCTGCAACGCCTGTTTTACAAAATCGGCATCCTTTGATCCGGCGGGGAGATTTTGAAAAGCGGCGGTCCATGCCTGATCCGCCTCCTGCGTTCTGCCGAGATGGACCAGCGCGAGCCCTTTTTCCCAGAGGACCACAGGCTCTCTCGGCACTTTGATCAGCGCCGCTTCAAGGTGGATCAGGGCCTCTTCATAAGCGGTTTTATTTCCCGGCGGGGCCGTCCGGAGAATGACGTCAGCCAGATTAAATTGAGCGATTTCATTGGCTTCATCCAGCTCCAGCACCTTGCTCCAGGCTTTTCTTGCGTCTTCCCACCGCTCCATCGTCATATACGAACGGCCGGCCATCATCTGGCCTTCGAGGTCGTTGGGGTTTTCTTTAAGCCTTTTTTCAAGGCGGGCGACCATTTCGGCCGGGTTGACGGGGGGCATGGCCGGTCCGCCACCCCCTTCTTCAACAGAAACCTGGCGGCTCCGGTCGATCTTTCCGTAGACCATGGAATAGACCCCTGCCGTTCCGGAGAGGACCGCTATTCCAAGGAGCAGCGACAGGGTCCCATTCCATCTGAAAAGGGAACCTGAAGGGGGCGCCGGCTCTTTTAACCTTGCCGCCGCGGCCTTCTCGATCGACTCCAGGTCATTCAGGATTTTAACGAGGCGCTGTTCGTATGAGCGCTTTAAACGCCCGTAATCAATGGCTGAGAATTTCTCCTGGGCATAATCGAGTTCCAGGTCAGAAAGAGAGGCGAGGAGCGATTGTTTCTCAATGTGAAGAGTGGTCTGATCCGCATCGAGTGACGCATCGTTCCCTGTGATGAAATGGGTTTGCCTTCTGTTCCAGACCGGAAAGAGAAGAAAAAAGAGGACTAACCCGAGCAACATTCCCGCAAAAGATAAAAACATGATTTGATTCCCAAGGATTAATTTTTAAACGAATGGATTTCCTGTTCGATCCGCCGGCGCTCTTCTTCGCTGATTTCCGGACTCTCTGCGGGTGAGGGAGAGGCGGCGGTGAGGACGGTCCATTTTCTGATGTTTAGAGCGAGCAGGATCATGCCGATCAGGAGCATGACAAAAGGGCCTGCCCAGAGGAGCCAGTTTAATCCGAAAGTTCTCGGTTTTAACAGGATGAAGTCGCCGTAACGGCTGACAAAGTAGGCCCGGATTTCATCCGGCGTCTCTCCTTTGATTAAACGTTCCCGGATAATTTCACGCATTTGAACGGCCAATTCCGCTCCCGATTCCCATACAGACTCAGACTGGCAAACCGCGCAGCGGAGTGTTTGGGAGACCGCTTTTGTTTGAGCCTGAAGGTCATCTTCTGTCATCGGAGAAGCTCCCGGAACAGATCGGACAAGCCCGGGGGCGGGCGAGAAAAGGAGAAACGTTAAAATTCCGGATATCCATAGATGATGACGCATATTCATAAAATTCCTTTTATCGAATCAGGGTGAAACCGGCTGGTTTATTAACAGAGGCTCAAGGATCCTGTGCGTGAAACGGTCATAAGTCTCTCCGATAATCGGGCCGATTTCTTTATGGCGGATGACGCCGCTCTGGTCAATGACAAACGTTTCAGGAACGCCGTACACGCCATAATCAATCGAGATTCTCCCGTTCAGGTCGATGATATGCTGAAAATTATTTCCGAAGGTATTGAGGTACTCTTTGGCAAGGGATTCTTTGTCCTGATAATTGACTCCCAGCATAACAAAACCGGGATTCTGTCCATATTGCCGGTTCAGGGCCAGGAGCGATTCATGCTCAAGCTTGCACTCCTGGCACCAGGAGGCCCAGAAATTCAGGACGACCACCTTCCCTTTGAACTGGTCGAGGGTGACCGGCACCCCTTTATAAAGATCGGGCGCTTCAAAACGGGGGGCGGGAGTCCCCACGAGAACGGGAGGAATATACGAAGGGTTCCCCCAGAGTCCCTGGTAAAAAAGGAAGAGAAGACCTGAAATACCGGCTAAAAGAAGAATATGCCAGCCGCGGACCATCCCTTTTTCGTTTTTCATTATTCCTGGGTCATCCTTTTTGAGCTCAACTGCGGGATGCCCGGGACCCCTTCGGGTAAGGAGGCTTCCGTTGAATGAGCCGCATAAACTTCCTTCCGTTTCGGACGGAAAATATTTAAAAGCCCGCCAAAGACCATGACGCCTCCTCCGTACCAGACCCAGAGTATCAGAGGGTTAAACAAGGCCCGCACCCTGGCCCAGGAGCCGTCGGGAGCGACCTCCGGGATGGTGAGGAAAAGATGCCCCATATAGATCTGATGGAGCGCCGTTTCGGTGGTCGGGGTCTGAGAGACGGGATAAAGCCGTTTCTGGGGATAAAGGCGGGTGATCAGCGCGTCTCCCTGATAAACCTGGAAAGATCCTTCCTGGGCCTGCCAGTTCGGCCCTTCTACTTCGTATAGCCTGATCAGCTTGATTCTATATGATTTGAGAACCACCTCTTCGCCCGGTTTTAAGATGACCACTTTCTCGGTCTGGTAAATGGTCGAGAAAATGATCCCGACCACCATGATCAAAACGCCGATATGGGTGATAATCCCGGCAACCCTTCTCGGGTTCTGCCGGAAGGAGGTATAAAAGCCCTGGAGCGCGGTGATCTTCCGCTGTTTGGCCAGAAACGAGGAAATCCTTTTAAAATCGAGAACAATCGAGGCCAGGACAAATGAGACAACGGTCAGCCCCGACAGGGCATAAAGGTCCCTGATTCCGACAATGGCAAATAGAATCATCCCCGCGCCGGCAAAAATCAACGGGAAGAGAAACTGTTTTTTTAAGCTTTCGAAAGAAGCTTTCCGCCAGGGAATATAGGGCCCCACCCCCATCAGGAAGATCAGTCCCAGGGCAATCGGCATAAAGACCGCATTATAATAAGGGGGTCCGACCGAAACCTTTTTGAATTTAAGGGCCTCGGTTAACAGAGGATAGAGCGTTCCGATAAAGACGGTGATCATGGCGACGAGGAAGAAAAGGTTGTTAAAGAGGAATACCGATTCCCGGGAGACCATCGAATCCATCTCGATGTTGCTTTTAAGTTTATTGGACCGGAAGATCAGGGTGCCGAAAGAGAGGATGAGCATAAAGGCCAGAAAAGAAAGAATAAACAACCCCCGGCCCGGGTCGGTGGCAAAAGAGTGTACCGATGAGAGAACGCCGCTTCGGACGAGAAACGTCCCGATCAGGGAGAGGGAAAAGGCGAGGATGATGAGAAAAAGGTTCCAGACTTTAAACATTTTTCTTGTTTCCTGAACCATGACCGAGTGGAGAAAGGCCGTGGCGACGAGCCATGGCATAAAGGCCGCATTCTCGACAGGGTCCCATCCCCAGTAACCGCCCCATCCGAGCTCGTAATAGGCCCAGTATCCCCCCATCAGAATTCCGGTGGTCAGACTGATCCAGGCAAGGAGCGTCCAGCGCTGCGTGACTTTTATCCATTCTTCTCCCAGACGTCCCGAAAAAAGAGCCGCCATCGCGAAACAGAAAGGAATCGATAACCCCACATACCCCATATAGAGCATCGGAGGATGCCCCACCATGGCGGGGTCCTGCAGGAGAGGGTTTAAATCCCTCCCATCGGGCGGCGCGGAGAGGAGCCGTTCAAAAGGGTTTGAAAGAAAGAGGATCAGGAGCAAAAAACCGGAGAGAATCAAGGACTCCATGGCAATTAAATAAGGGATGACCACCGGCTGGGTTTTCCAGTGGATCCATACGGCCAGGGCGCAATAGGCAGAGAGAATCCATGCCCATAAAAGGAGCGACCCTTCGTGCCCTCCCCAGAGGCCGGCGATCTTATAAAATATCGGGAGCTTGCTGTTTGAAGTAGCCGCGACATATTTCACCGAATAATCCTGGGTGACATAGGCATAAATCATGGCCGCCATTCCGAGGGTCAGGAGGAAGAAATTCAGGGTAACGGCCTGCCGTCCGATTTCGATCCAGACCGCTTTCTGCTTTTTAATGCCGATGACCGGCACAACGATTCCGATCATGGCCAGCACCAGCGCGGTGATGACCGCGAGATGTCCAAGTTCAATGATCATGGGAGTCCTTTTTAATCCATCTTCAGGGTTTTGAAAAAATCTTTTTTAGGAAGGGTTTTTCCCTCTTTTTTCATGTCGGGGGGCATATAGTCTTCTGAATGTTTTGCCATGATCATTTCGGAATGGAGCCGCCGGTCTGCTTCCCAGTACCCTTCGACGACGGCTCCCTGGCCTTCTTTGAAAAGGTCGGGAGGAACCCCGGTAAAAGAGACCGGGATGACCGCGGCCCCGTCGGTCAGTTCAAAGTTAATGTTTTTGGTTTGCGGATCAACTTTAAGGCTTTGTTTGACGACCAGGCCGGCCACACGGACCTTTTTACCGTAGCGGTCCTGTGTAAAGGCCGACACTTCGGAGGGGGTAAAGAAGTAGACGAGGTTTTTCCCGAAATTGCCGAAAATCAGGTACCCGATGGCGGCCGCGATCATGGCAATGCTGATGATGATCGCTGTTTTTTTATTCGATTTCATGTTGGTCTTCCGGTTGATAGAGTTTTTCCTGTTTGATTAAAGCATACAACAACGCGACCTTGCGTTCCATCCGAAAAAGAAAGAACGCCATCGGAATGAGTCCGATGAGGTACGCCGATACGACGAAGCCGTAATTGGGGGTTAAAGCCATTTTCCGAGATTCAAAGAGACGGGCCGACGGATCCCACTTTCCGGAAAGGACGACGACTTTGAGCTCCCGGAGGCTTTCCAGGTCATCTCCCGCATAGCGGACGGCAATTTTCCCCCCGGTTCCCGTCAGGTTAAAAACAGCCGCGTGGGTTGACGGGTCAATCGCCAGGCTTCCGGCTTCAATCCTTCCCTGAATGCGAACGGGCTTATCCGACGGCTGACGCAGGACCTCTTCAGGGGTCGAGGTTTTGACTTCCCGGTCATATCTCTGCCATCCAAGGAACCCGATCAGGGCTCCCAGAACAAGGATTCCTCCCCAGCGGAGGTAAAAGGTTTTCAAGATGTTATTCTCATGAGGAATGGACCTCGCTTAACAGACGCCCCTGTTTGGCCTCGAGCAGGTGTTCCAGATAGAGCATCTGAGTCCTTACCATTATAAGATAGGCCAGGAGGAGGTAGAGGCCGATCGACATGAATGACAAAGGGTAAAGCATGGAAGAAGCGATACTGACCCCCCGGGTGGATATGGAAAGGGGCTGATGGAGCGTCCGCCACCATTCGACTGAAAAATGGACGATGGGGAGGTCGACAAAGCCGATAATCACCAGGACGGCTGAATAACGGGCCTCTTTTTCCGGGTCGTCGAGAAACGACCGGAGCATTAAATAACCGATGAGGATCAGAAGAAGGATGGCAAAAGAGACCAGACGGGGGTCCCAGGTCCACCAGGTGTTCCAGGTCGGTTTTGCCCAGATGGAACCGGTGATCAGGGCCACGGAGGTGAAGAGAATCCCTATTCCGGCGGCGGCATGGCACATATTGTCGATGACCGGTTCCCTTTTCCAGAGGTACCAGAGGCTTCCGGCAAAAAGAACGGTATAGGCGGCCATGGCGGCCTCCGCAAAGGGAACATGGATATACATGATCCGGACGACTTCGCCCTGATAATAGTCAGGGGGGGAAACGACCAGTCCCGTATAAAGCCCCGCAGAGAGAAAAAGGAGTGACAGGAGGGCAAACCCGTTCTGATATTTCCGGAGTTTTGCGATAAAAATAGAAGCGATCATTTTTTAAAAGAGATCTCACTCATCTAAAATAAACTCAAAAAGCCAGAACGCGACGATCATAAAGATCATGTCAAAAATAGCCAGGAGTTCCAGCCAGTGGCCGTAAAGCGCCAGAGGGTCTCCGTTCAACGCCCCGCGGGTCGATTCCACCGCGCCGATAAAGACGGGGACCGCCAGCGGGAGGAGGAGAATGGGGAACATGACCTCCCTTGCCCGGATCTGAACCGTCAGGGCCGAGAAGAGGGTTCCCAGAGCAGACAGACCAATGGTGGCCAACAAGAATATTAACAAAACCATGGGGAGTTTATCAAGCACATCTAAATTGAAAAAAAGGATGAAAAGGGGGAACAAAATGATTTCAACGGCAAGCAAAAAGAGGACATTCCCGGCGAACTTGCCGAGATAGATGGCTCCTTTGGAGACGGGGGCCATCTGAAGGTACTCCATGCAGTCGTTTTGCACTTCGGGTAAGAAAGATTTTCCAAGGCCGATAATTCCCGTAAAACCGAAAGCCACCCAGATGATGCCGGGCATCAGTTCTCTGGACGATCTCGCGTCCATGGAAAAGCTGAAGCTGAAAATCAAAATGACCGCGAACGCGAAAAAGAACATCGAGGAGATATTTTCACGGTTCCGGATTTCGCTGACCAGGTCTTTCCAGACCATCCATCGAATGACTTTAAAAAAGTTCATGGCTTCCCGATAGGTCTCTGACGGAGATTTCTTTTAGCGTCCCGCCGGTAAGGACCCCCGCATGGTGGGCCACTTCGGCGGTTCTGGCCCTGTCGTGAGTGGTCATAAACACGGTTGTCCCCTCGTTGTTAAATTCCCGGATGCAATGGTTCAGGATCGCAATGCCCCGTTCATCGAGAGAGGAATACCCTTCGTCCAGCAGGAGGACCTTCGGACGGATCAGAATCGCTTTGGCGATCGCGAGCCGTTTTTTCATGCCGGCCGACAGAAATCGGGCTTTCAGTCTGCCAAAGGCGCCGATCTCCACCCGATCGAGGGCGCTTTTTATTTCGGAGTCCGAGAGGTTTCTTCCCCGGATTTCGATCCCGAACCGGATGTTTTCAATGACGGTGAGGTCGTCGTACAGATAAGAGCCATGGCTGATCAGAAAAAGGTTTTCCCTGACCCTCATTTTTTCTCTGATGCCATCATGTCCTGAAATTTCAAACGCGCCCGCCGAAGGGCGCGTCAGGGTCGCAAGAATTCTTAAAAAGGTGGTTTTACCCGCGCCATTCGGTCCGAAAAGCGCATAACAGGCCCCCTCTTTAATCTCCAGGGAGACGTTTTTGAGGACCTGAAAATGGTGAAACGATTTGGTGATCCCGGCGGCTTTAATCGACATATCGGACAGAAAAAGGATTGCGGTTCAAGCGTCTTTCAGTTTTTTAAGGTCGGATTCGACCATCATTTCAATCAGCTGCTTAAATGAAACGGAGTGGCTCCATTTTAATTTTTCTCCGGCTTTTGAAGCGTCTCCAATCAGGAGATCGACTTCGGCGGGGCGTAAGAAGAGGGGATCGGAAACGACATGATCTTCCCAGTTCAGTCCCGCATAGTCGAAGGCAATCCGGACCAATTCCCTGACCGTATGCGTTTCGCCCGTGGCGATCACATAATCATCCGGCTCTCCCTGCTGCAGCATCAACCACATGGCCCGGACATAATCGCCCGCAAACCCCCAGTCCCTTTTTGCGTCGAGGTTCCCCATCCGGAGCGTTTTTTCAAGGCCCAGTTTTATTTTTGCGACTCCGAAAGAAACCTTTCTGCTGACGAATTCCAACCCTCTTCTCGGAGATTCATGATTGAATAAAACCCCCGAACAGGCAAACAGTTTATAACTTTCGCGATAATTTACGGTGATAAAATGACCATAAGCCTTGGCGACGCCATAAGGGCTCCGGGGATAAAAAGGGGTCATTTCGTTTTGCGGGACCGAGCGCACTTTTCCGAACATTTCACTGCTCGATGCCTGGTAGAACCGGGCGTCCGGTTTCTGTTTCCGAATCGCTTCCAGAACGCGGGTGACTCCGATGGCGTCGAATTCAGCGGTCAGGGTCGGCTGAGTCCAGGAAGCCGGGACAAACGATTGCGCGGCAAGATTGTAAATTTCATCGGGTTGTGCCGTCTTGACCGCTTCATCGAGGGAGGATTGATCGATCAGATCCCCCTGGAGAAGCTCCAGATGATCCGTGAGATGAGCAATCCGGTCGAATTTTTCCAGACTTGATCTTCTGACGAGGCCATAGACGCGGTACCCCTTTTCAAGAAGGAACTCGGCAAGATAGGAGCCATCCTGTCCGGTAATTCCTGTGATGAGCGCTTTTTTCATGGTTTTTTCCCATTTTGAGTTGGACACATGATGTTTTTAAATGTTGAAGTTTTATTCTTTCTTCGACCGTCCCGGGTCTTCAGGGACTGAAGGATGTTTGGTTGATTTAGGAGGCGCAGAAGGGCCTAAAGCCAGAGAAATCATAATTAAAGAGCCAATGAATAATAAAAACGCGACCGGTATCAGGTAAAACGTAAAACTAATGGTGATGGCCGCAAAAATTCCAACGATCCCCGCCAGAGCGCCCAGGCAGCCTAAAAGACTTTTTCCTCCGGACATAGGGTTTCTCTCTCTGGTAACCTCTTTATTCTTATCCTTTTAACCGGCATGGTCAAGGGATAAAAATCAAAGGCGGACTCCCCATTGGCGGAACAGGCGTATTCAGCGGGGAGATAGAAACGAGTTTTTACAAAGGAGAGAGCGATGAAAAAGAACTTACTTTCTTATTTTTTCTTCTTGTTCCTGGCGGGTTTTACATTCAATACAGAGCGTCGTTACGGGCCTCGCAAGCAATCTTTTTGCTGAAATTTCGGCGCCGCAGCTTTCACAAATTCCGAAAGCCCCCGAAGCGATCCGCTCAAGCGCTTCGTCAATTTTTTTGAGAAGCTTCTGTTCCCGTTCTTTGATTCTGAGCAAGAAGTTCTGGTCTGCCACCGCGGTGGCCTGGTCTCCCAGATCGGAATAGTTTTCACTCCCGGGATTTAACCCTCCGCCGATGATGACCCCGGCTTCGGCCAGTAAAACGCTTTTTTGCCTCTCGAGTTCTTTTTTTATGTCTTCAAATCTGTGTTCTTTTTTAGGTTTTTGTGCCATTTCCAGCCTCATCATGTTATACAAAAATTAACCAATTTCTTTAATCCTGGATGGAGTTGATGGATATCCCGAAGCCGCTTTTCACATCAAAAAAATCAAAGGAGAAAGAGGACTCAAACCTGCTGATTTTATTTGAAAAATTTACCTTTTTGGTTGTTTTTTATAGCTCAATAATTTGATGGACTATATCAAAGTTTAAGTCAATAGTCAAATCAAATAGAAGGCCGCGAAAGGGTTCCCGGATTGACAGTCCATGATGGGTGGATTATGATAATTAGATGATTAAAATGAATGAAAAAGAGACTCCCTTTACGGGAAAAATCGTTGCTTTCATCGTGGGACAAACCCCTCTTGACCTCGAATCAAGGTACAACATTCAGAGCAAATCGATTCGGCGCGCCCCCAATTATCCGGAGGTCATTCCAAAACAGAATGTCATCCGCTTATGGACCGAAAAAATAGATCAGCGCGAAGTCCAGTTTCTCATCAAGGCGTATCTCCCCGACATTATTATTGTCGAAGGGACGGCTCTGGTGGAGAATTTTCTTTCGCCCGCATTGTTTGAATTTAAGAGGAGCCTTCTCCATGCCTGCCGGAAGGCTCTCGAAGAGTTTAGATGCGATCCCGATTTTGACGAAGAGTACAGCGTCTATTGTGTTTCAAATTACGGAGGCGACCGGGATGGCTTTGTGGCCTTTCATGGAGGGACGATCGCCAGCCTCCTTAAAAATGAAGTGATGGCGCTGGATAAGGAAGAAATTCATAAAACCCTCGAGACCAACATTAAGTATGGCGCGGATGACCTGACCATCGTGGACTGGGACGGGGCTTTTCTGATGGATAGCAAAGAGGACTTTGAACCTAACATTGAATTATTCGAGATTGCCAATTACCAGTTGTTAAAATCGAGGATTCTCGACGACGAACTCGATACCCGGCTGAAAATCACCGCTTCGTTCCTGAACGAAAAAAGAAGAAGGCTCTTTTTCGGGTCCAAGATGTTAAAACGGCTCTTGAGAGAAATGATCCAGATCCGAACCCGCTCCATTCTGGAGTCCGCTTCCATCGAGCAGAATATCAAGCTGATCGGAGACTGGTATTCGGCAAAGCTCTATCAACTCATTTCAAGGAAGTTCCATCTGGAGGATTGGGGGAAAAACATCAACGAAAAACTGGACATCCTCGAGGATGTCTATGTGATGGCTTCGGAAAACTTCTCCATTTCTTTCAGGACCACGCTTGAGTTTATTCTGATCGGCGGCTGGTTCCTTCTTTTGATCGGGTGGTTTTTCCTTTTCTATCTCGATCTGAAAAAGGGAGGGTAGCATTTTTCAGAGCCTGATTCTTGCTTCGGGGTCCCCCCGCCGGAAAGAACTCCTGTCAGGGCTGGGGCTGGCGTTCGAGATCGTCCCTTCGGATATTCCTGAAATCGCGATAGAAGGAGAAACCGACGAGGCTTTTGTCAAACGCCTGGCTGAATTAAAGGCCCTGAGCGTTGCCGAAAAAAGGAGGGAGGCGCTGGTGATCGGCGCCGATACCATCGTTGTTCTCGGGTCGCTCCGCCTGGGGAAACCGGCTTCAAAAGAAGTGGCCAGAGCGATGCTGGGAATGCTTTCCGGAAAAAAACATGATGTATTGACCGGCGTGGCGGTGATCTCGCTGGCGAGATCATTCAGGGAAATCGAAGTTGAAAAGACGGCGGTCTGGTTTAAGAAACTCACACCCGCTCAAATGGACGAATATGTTGAAACGCCGGAACCTTATGACAAAGCCGGGGGGTATGGCATTCAGGGAAGCGCCGCCTCTTTTATTGAAAAAATCGAAGGGGACAGGACCAACGTCATCGGGCTCCCTCTGGTAAAATGCGCCAGGCTTCTGGAGAAAGCCGGCCTGATTTTTATTTCAGGATGCTTTCAACCAGATTTAACAGCTCAAGCGGACTAAAGGGCTTTGTTAAAAAATGGTTTGCCCCCATTTTCAGAGCTTTTTCCCTGTCCTCGGGCTGTCCTTTTGCGGTTAAAATGATCACGGGGACTGTTTTGGAGGCGTCGGATTTTCTTAAAACTTCCAGAGCTTCCATTCCGGATAATCCAGGCATCATCAGATCCAGAAGGATGAGATCGGGCTTTTCCATTTGACTGATCATAATCGCCTCATGCCCGTTTTTGGCCTGCAGGATCTTAAACCCCTCTCCTTCGAGGGTCGCATTAACCAGCAGTCTTAAAGCATTTTCATCATCCACAATCAATATCTTTTTCATGGCACTCTCTTTCTGATCAGGTCATGGTGAGGGCGGCTTCCCGGGGAAGCGGAATCGAAAAGGTAAAGCGGGTTCCTTCCCCCTCTTTGCTTTCAACCCAGATTTTGCCGCCGTGCAGTTCAATGATATCCTTGCAGAGGGCGAGCCCCAGCCCCGTCCCCCCGATCTCCCGGTGGTCGGAGCTGTCCACGCGGAAAAATTTTGTAAAAAGCTTCGCCTGCATTTCCTCCGGAATTCCAAACCCTTCATCCTGAACAGACGTCAGGAGCTCTTTTTCGTTTTTTTCCACTTCAATGATAATTTCTCCCCCCTTCGGCGAATACTTCACCGCATTTGAAAGGAGGTTCATCAGACACTGGACCAGCCGGTTTTTATCTCCTTTAATCAGCGGGAGATCGCGGGGAAGGATTTTGACAAAATGATGCCGGGGATAAATGGAATCAGAGAACCTGACCAGGACCACGTCAATCACTTCTTTTAAAGTTACTTCTTCCAGAATGAGTCCCGGGTCTTTCGATTCCATTTTCTGAATGTCGAGAAAATCGTTCAGGATGGTGGCCAGACGTATCGATTCGAGATAAATGGTTTCTATGTAGTTGAGCTGTTTTGTCCGGGGGAGTTTCCGGTTTAATAAAAGCTCGGTAAAACCCATAATGCTTGCCATGGGAGTCCTCAGTTCATGGCTGACGGTGCTGACGAGAGAAGCGATATAATCATTTTTTTGATTTAATTCGTTGTTCAGTTTCAGGAGATATTTTTTTTGAGTTAAAAGGGTATCGTTCAGGGAGGTTAATTCATTGGTTTTGTTTTCTATTTTTTGCTTCATATCGCGGATGGCTGAGGTTAACTCTCCTATTTCATCCTTTGCTTTGATATCGGGAACCGGAACGGTAAAATTACCCATTGCGATCGTCCTGGCGACTCTGGCCAGTTGAATAATAGGGGTTGCGATCATTTTACGGGTCAGTAAAAAAAAGAGGGTCCCCATCAGCAGGGGGAACAGGAGGATAAACGCGCCATTCTGGATAAAACCTTTATTGGAGAAGACGACCGACCGGGTCAGGCGGATCCCCAGGATGCCGAGGGTGGTTCCCTGAGAATTCACCAGGGGGAGATAGTAGGTGAGGAACGAAGGCGTGTCCTTTCTGGTTCTGCTAAAAAAAGGATTCTGGACCGGCGGGCGGTTGACATTCAGGAAGAATTCCAGGGAACTCTTTTCCCTCTCTTCTTCGATGAGGTCCGTGAGCGGCTTCCCGGCGCTTAACGGTAAAAATTCTATCGAGATGTCTTTGTCGATCAGCCTTTTTAATTCGGCGGTATATTCAGGGTTAAAAGGCCATTCCGTATGAACGATCCAGGTGACGTTATTTTTTAAGGTCATCGGCGCCGCGGCCCCGATTGAAAAACTGCCTGAGGAAGTTTTCTCGATGGAAGCCAGCGAGTTTCCTTTAAGCGCAGAAAAAATGCTCGGATGGGCTTCCGGGAACGAGAAATACTCCGCAGAAGGTTTTTTTAAAAAAACGTCTTCCGGAAAGACGATGCTGATCCGGAACCCGGGGTTCTTCTTTTCAAATGAAGCGGTAATCCGCTGAGCGGCCGTGTGATCGAGGAACTCGAAGACCCTGATTGTGATGGCTGTTTTTTTGGAAATCTCCAGGGCTTTGTCCCCCCGTTCGATGATTTCCTGTTGGATAATCGAGCCGTCACGGCGCAACCGGTCTTTTGTGATTTCAAGGATCCTGGCTCTGTCTTGATAAACCTGAAATGACGCGAGGATCCCTGCCGCAAGGGTGCCTGTCAGCACGGTGATGAAAACAACCTTTGCCTGAAGTCCAAAACGGAGGAAATGGAATAATTTATCTGGACGCACGGTAAATGATTTTGCCCGATTTCCATGCCTGGGTAAACGCAAGGACAATCTCGGGGTCAAATTGGGTTCCCGCACATCGCCTGAGCTCTATTAGTCCTGCCTCAGGGGACTTCCCTTTCCGATAGGGTCTTGAACTGACGATGGCGTCAAAGGTGTCCACCACGGCAATAATCCGGGCGCCGAGAGGGATATCAAACTTTGAGAGGCCGTGAGGATAGCCCGACCCGTCGAAGCTTTCATGATGGAATAACACCGAAGGGATGAGCCGCTCCAATAAATGAATGTTTTTTATGATTTCGACCCCATTTTGAGGGTGTGTTTTCATGATTTCAAATTCCTCGGAAGATAACTGCGACTCCTTTGAAAGAATATTGTCTGGAACTGAGATCTTGCCGATATCGTGCAATAAAGCGGCCAGCTTGATCTCTTCTCTTGATTCCGGAGAAAGCCCAAGTTCTTCCGCGGTAAAGTCGGCATACCGCGTCACTCTTTCGGCGTGGCCTCCGGTGTAGGTGTCTCTCCTTTCAACCGCTTTTGAGAGAGCGATAATGGTTTGAAAATAGGCTTTTTCAAGTTCAAGCCGGACTCTTTTTTCGCTTTCAAAGGTTTGTTTGAAATCTCTGACAACCTTTAAGGTTTGTTCCTGAAAACTCTTTAAAAGAGTTTCCTGGTCTGTTAAAGTAGCCACATTGCTATTTTCGACGTCAGAAGGGAGTATGTCGTTGAGATCTGTTCTCATCAGAAAATCTTTTATTTTTTTAATGGTTATGTCGGCCATTTTTATCCTTTTTTATTGATCAAGGGTTCTTTTTCCGCGAAAAATAATTCAGGGTTCACTTTTATTAAAGTATAGCAAATAATTGCGGTTTATCAATGCCGGTTGCCGGGAAGGAGGAGCTAAAGGATGGGAATGAAAACTTTGATATTCATCGCTCTGGCGGGAGCCCTGTTTTCATGCACGCAAAACGGGTCAGATGTAAAAGGAGGGGGGACGCCCTCTCGGAATCCAGCGCCTCCGGCGGCGGCGCAGGGGGAAATTTTGTATCACCAGTTTTGTTCCGGCTGTCATGGAGAAAAGGGAACCGGAACAGATAAAGGCCCTCCGTTTTTATCCTCCATTTATGAACCGAACCACCATGGCGACGAGAGTTTTGTCCTTGCGGCGCGAAATGGGTCAAGAGCGCATCACTGGTCTTTTGGCGATATGCCTCCCATTCCTGGTGTTAAAGAAGAGGATGTCAGGAAAATCACGGGATATGTGAGGTGGCTCCAAAAAGAGGCCCATATCTATTAAATAAATAAAAAAGATCTAAAATCGTCCGTTTTACAAGGAGGTCCCTCTTTTACGAGGGGTACCTGGTAAATTGGACTTGCGTTTATCGGGTGTGCGTGCTATAATTGAGAATAATTCTCATTTTCAATTAGCGAGCCATTGTTTGTGGAAAAAGAAGCCGAAGTTTTAAAAAAGCATATTCAGGGGCGCCAGTTAAAACTCACCCGCCAGCGCCAGATCATCCTTGATACTCTCCTGGCCATGCCGGGACATGTCACCGCCGAAGAGCTGTATGAGGCGAGCGCGAAGAAGAACGCTTCGATCGGCCTGGCGACGATTTACCGGACGCTCCATCTTTTTTGCCAGGCCGGACTCACTCAGGGGAGGGAGTTCGGGGAGGGCCAGACCCGTTACGAACTGGTCTATAACCACCATCATCACGACCACCTTGTCTGCCTCCATTGCGGAAAAATTATCGAATTTGAAAATATGGATATTGAACACCTTCAGGAGCAGGTGGCGAGAAAGCACTTTTTTAAAATCCAGCGCCATAAACTGGAATTGTACGGCGCCTGTCAGGAGTGTCAGAAAAAAGCAGTTTATAAGGCAAAACAAAAAAGGGGCCGTTTGTGAAATTCCATTTTTTATTGAGCTTACTCTTTCTGGTTTCTTTTTTGCCGGTTTCTCTGGCAGGAGGGGAACAAACCATTCAGACTGCCATCAAGCATCAGAAGTTTGTTCCGGATGAAATCCGTGTCAAAGCGGATCAGCCTGTCAATCTGCAGGTGACCAATGAGGATTCTATCCCGGTGGAATTTGAAAGCCCCGATTTAAATAAAGAGAAGATGATCCCTCCCGGCAAAACCGTCGATATTCATCTACGGGGGTTAGCTCCCGGCGTTTATGAATTTTTCAGCGATTTTGGCCCAAAAGATCTCCGCGGAAAAATGATTGTTGAATAAAAAGAGGTAAAAGAAAAAGAGAAGGACAGAGAGAAATGATTGGAACATTTATTATTGCCTGGAGGGAATCGATTGAAGCGGCCCTTCTGGTTGGGGTCCTCCTGGTCTATTTAAAAAAGATCGGGGAGGAGAAGCATTATTTTTATATTTATGCCGGGATTTTTACGGGTCTGGCCGGGAGTATTTTGTTTGGAGTTCTCTCGAACAAAATGAGCTTTTTGTTTGAAGGGGCCGGAGAGGATATTTTCGGCGCGGTGATTCTGTTTCTTGCCGTGATCGTTCTCACTTATATGGTGGTCTGGATGTCGGCTCAGGCTAAAAACGTCAAAGGGAAGATTCAGCGAAAGGTCAACGCGGCCCTGGAAGAGAGAAAACTCTGGGCCCTTTCTTTCCTGGCTTTTTCGGGAGTTTTCAGGGAGGGGGTTGAAACGGTCCTTTTCTTATGGGGTATTTTAATTCAGAATCAGGGGGCTTCTTCGGTTTCGATGGCGTTATTAAGCGGTCTTGCCGGACTTGTCCTGGCGGTTTTGATGGCCTGGTTTTTCTTTAGAGGGTTTAGTTTTCTCGACATGAAGCTGTTTTTTAAAATAACCGGGTGGATTCTTCTTTTGATGTCTGCGGGAATGCTGGTTGCCGCGGTCGGGAAGCTGGAGTCTGCCGGTTTGATCTCCCCGATTCTGAGCCATGTCTGGAATACCGCCTGGCTGATTGATGACCGGACCCTCTTTGGACATATCGTTTCAGGTTTCCTGGGGTACCGGGCGAAACCTTCCTTAACGGAAGTCCTGGCCTATCTGATATATTTTGCCTCTATCCTCTGGTGGCTCCGCAGGCAAAATCCGGAATATCGTTAAATGCTGAAAATTATTTCATCGTTTCTGGTCGTGGTTTTTTCTTTTTTATTCCCTCTCACCTGTTATGGAACCCGGGAATTCAGGGTTTACCCTGCTTCTACGGCCGTTGAGGGAGAGCTTGAACTCTCTCTCTGGAATAACTATACCGCCTCGAACGATCAGCCATACCTGTTCAGGGGGAGTCCGATCAGCAAGTCAGACCTGATGGAATACTCTCTGGAGATCGAATACGGGATGACAGACCGGTTTACCGTCGAAGGCTATGCCGATTTTGAACAGCCGAAGGGGGAGCCGTTCCAATATGTCCAGGCGAAAGCAGTGCTGGCCCGTTACCGTCTATTTCTGGAGGGTGAAAAGGCCTGGGATACTTCTCTCTATGTCGAGTATGCTCTTCCCCAGGAAAACTATAACCCGTCGGAAGAGCTGGAAGCGAGACTGATTCTGGAAAAAGCGGTTGGGCGGTGGACGATTCGGCTGAACCCTATTTTAAGCAAAACCGTCAGCGGGCCTCAGGTTTCCGAAGGAATGGAATTTGCCTATGCCGCGGGGGTATACTGGAGAAATTTTCACCATGTCGTTCCCGGATTGGAGTTTTTCGGAAAGATGGGGGAGCTCAAAAGCACTCCCGAACATCTTCATTACATGATGCCGGGTGTGGCTATTAATTTTGGCACAGGGTGGAAATGGGAAGCGGGAGCCGGTTTCGGCCTGACCGATGAAAGCGACCGGATGATCCTGAAGAACATTATCAGCTATTCCCGCCTTTTTTAGATCTGGACGGACAGTTTAGAGAGCAAAGCCGAGGTTTATTGTGGCCGATATCTCGTTAAAGAGCCGCAATTCCATTCCCAGAGAGAGATCTTCTTGCAGTTTTAAGTCCAGGCCTGTAAAAATCCCCAGGATGCCGTCTTCATCAAAGTTGTTATCTACTCCAAGGGGAAAATTATCGACTTTGGTCATTGTCCGTGTGAGTTGGAGACCGAAATAGGGGGTCAGATCAGATTGAGACTCAAAGCTGGCCCCGCCGAACAGTCCGAATTCAGACCAATCGGCATTCCCTCTCTGAGAGGGAGAAAAATCAATCGAGCTCCGCGCAAGCAAAAGTTTTACTCCTCCGCCAAATTTCACACGATCCCGGCGAAGTTCCGCAAAAGTTGCTTTGGCCCCTAACTCAACGCCCATTCCATAGTTTCCGCTGAAGGTTAATCCTCCGGCCCGAATGTCTTCTTTTGAGAACCCCGCGTTTCCAAAAAAACCGATATTCCGGTCGACTCCGTAGTTAAAGTTGAAAAAGAGCCTCTCTCCGCTCGCGGTGATTTTGTAGCCGTTGGATTTGAAATCCTGGGAATAGACATCGATCAAAGGCCCTACGGTGAATTTCTGCGGAGGGCTCTGGTTGGTGGGATTTCCGATCGGGCCGGCCTGAACCTCCGCGGCAACCGCCATCACCAGAATCAATACGCCTGAAAGAATCTTCTTGAAATTGCTCATGGGTATTTCCTTTCCTGAACGGTTCATTAAACTGAAGCGTTTGTAGCATAGAAGGAAAAGCTATTGCAAGCCGAATTCCTCTGAAAAAAGGGGTCAAAAAGGGGTCATATAAAAAGGGGTCAAATCTTTTGTTATTTGTTCTTTGGATCTTGCGGAATTGCAGGAAAAACAGAGGAGTATTTAAAGTACGCAGACCCGGTTTTTTCCGCTCCTTTAAAAAGGGGTCAAAAAGGGGTCAAATCTTTTGTTGATAGTACTTTTAAATCTGCTATTGGGTGTCAGAGAAACTAAAGTTGGATGGTGGATTTCGGAAGCGGGTCGAAGGAATTGAGCGTGGAATCAATTATTCTATCAACAAAAGATTTGACCGTTGCCTTTGCCTAAAGGTTTCACGATACGGCAGCCGCCGGCGGAACGCAATTCAATCTTTTCCAAAAATCCGAAAAGAATTTTGCTCTTGTGGATTTTCAATCTTTTCATCAGCAACATCTTTGTGTTTGCCAGTCAGGTTAAAATAAAGGCTCTCTGCTTTCGAAAACTCCGCTAAGGCCTCAATCGACCCTGAAGCATTTCGGCAATATTCATTTCCCCCCTCGTCCACCACCTGGTAGACTTCATCATCCCCTGTAACGTAAGCTATTATTTTATAGTTCTTCATTGTCTCCTCCCCTGAAATCCGATTTATCTTGGCCGTTTTTAAATGATCCACCCGGAGGCTTGATCGTGTCAAGGAAATTGGAGACCGGGACAAAACGGGCAGGCAAGAAAGGGTTTGTTGTTGACTTTGAGAAAGGTTCTCCCTTATCATTTAACCATCATACATAGCTTCAGGTATCCGGGCTTGAGCAACAGGCAAAGCCTGTGCGCAGGCCGATCGTGGATTTAATAGAGAATCCGGTGAGATTCCGGAACGGTCCCGCCGCTGTAATAAAGGACGAACCCTGTCATGATGTCACTTTCCGCGTATGCAGAGGGGAAGACGACAGGAAGTAGGATGATCTTAAAGTCAGAAGACCTGCCTGAAGTAAAGCAAAAAGACCCCGGGTGAAGGGTTTATCCTGCTTGCCATTTGAGGCCTAAGAAATCAGGGATGCAATCCTCAATGCTTATTATCGAGCATTGGGGATTTTTTTTTAATAGAGGTTGAAAAGATGTATCAAGGGCATGGGGGGGATCTGACAGCCGTCCAGGACCAATTGGGTCTGCGGAAAGAGGAAATTCTCGATTTTAGCACCAATGTCAATCCCCTCGGCGTTCCCGGAAATGGATTGAAAGCGTTTCGGAATTCCTGGGCTGAAATCGGCTCTTACCCCGATCCCTACTGCAGAGCGCTTCGCCGTAAGGCCTCCATCCGTTATGGCCTCCCTGAAAATCACATTCTTGCCGGAAATGGGACCACGGAATTTATTTTTTTAATCCCCCGGGCTTTTCAACTGAAGTCGGCAGTTATTTTTTGCCCCACCTATCAGGATTATGAAGAGGCCGCCCGGTTGGCCGGTTATCCGGTTCAGGACGCGTTTTTAAAGTTGACTCCCGACATTCAGGATCTCCATGCGGTTTTATCCGGCCTGAAAGGGGAGAATCACCTGGTTTTTCTCTGTAACCCCAACAACCCGACCGGATCTTATTTTCCGGCGGAGAATGTCCGCTGGCTGATCAAAACGCATCCCGGTCATTTATTCGTGGTGGATGAGGCTTACGCGGACTTTATCGCCGGTGAAAGTGTTTCTCTTTTAAGATTTCCACTGGAGAAAAATGTGATTGTTCTCCGGTCGTTGACGAAAATTTTCAGCATTCCGGGGTTGAGGCTCGGACTGGCTTTTGCCTCTGAAGAGATCATTCAAAAATTAAATGACGCCAAGGAACCCTGGACGGTCAATACGCCGGCCCAGAGAGCGGGCGAAACTTTGTTAGGCGAGAAATCTTTTATTGAGAAAACCGGCCGCTTTGTTCAAAAAAACCGGGAACGTTTCATAAAAAAACTCGAACCGGTTAAAGGGTTCTACCCGCTTCCCTCCGCGGTGAATTTCTTTTTGGTCCGGCTTGGCGAAGGCCTTTCCGCCGGGAGATTAAAAGATCAACTTTTGGAGAAAAAGATTTTAATCCGGAACGGCGGCGATATCAAAGGACTGGGTCCTGAATATATCCGGCTGGCGGTTAAAAAAGAGATCGATCAGGAGGCGCTGGTTTCGGCTCTGAACGGGAGGGGCGGTTGAGCTTTTTAGTCAGGGTGCCGGGAAGCTGCGGAGAGCTGGCGCAGGGGATGATCGACGGAGAGCGGTTTCATATCTCCTGTCCGGTCAATCTCTATACCTGGGGAGGGATCGGGAGATGGAGAGGCGTCCCGTATTCCCCCGGCAAAAAAGTGAGGGAGATGCTTCATCGTACCGGCATAAAAAATAAGCCCTGCGGAGAGCTCCCGATCTCCCTTTACTCGGAGCTTCCGGTCGGAAAAGGGATGGCCAGCAGTACGGCCGATCTTGTCGCCGCGCTGGCTCTGATTCAAGTCCTGACGAAATCGTCGTTTGAAACGGCGGACCAGATTAAATTTTTGACGGCAATTGAACCGACCGACGGGGTGATGTTTCAAGGGATTTCCCTTTTTGACCACTGCCGGGGGGCGTTTCAAAAATCGCTGGGAGAGCCTCCCCCCCTTGATATTCTTGCCCTTGAATTTGAAGAGAAGGTTGATACGATTGCTTTTAATGAACGGATGAAAAAGAAGGCGGCGCGTTCCCAGTCGGGCCGTATCCTAAAGGCCTTTCAGTTGATTGAAGAAGGAATTAAAGAAGGATCGACCCTGAAAATAGGGGCCGGAGCGACGATCAGCGCATTATCCCACCAGAATATTCTCCGCAAACCTGATCTTGAAAAGGTTTTAAAATTGACCCTTGAACTGGGGGGGGTCGGCGTCAATGTCGCCCATAGCGGAACGGTCATCGGAATGCTGTTTAATCCCGGGACCTATTCTTTTAAAACGCTGGAGCATAAAATCCGCGCCCTGATCAGGCGGCCTCTTTTTATTCATCGCCTCCGGCTTCGCGGAGGAGGGGTTGACCGGATCCATGTTTCGTCCGGAGTCCGATCATGAGAGAGGGGCGTCTGGCGCTGATTTTAGGGGGAGCCCGGTCAGGGAAAAGCCGGTTTGGCCTCCAATGGGGAGAAAAGATATCTGGCAAAAGGGCGTTCATCGCAACCTGCCAGCCTTTGGATGCCGAAATGGAGGAACGGGTTTTTGCGCATCGGAAGAGCCGCGATGCCTCATGGGAGACCGTAGAAGAATTTGATCATCTGGGAGACCGGATTATTAAGATCAGAGACCGGTATCAGGTCCTCCTGGTCGACTGCCTGACCCTCTGGCTTTCAAATCGGGTCTTAAAAGAGGCGGGGGAGCGCGAGATTAAAAAAGAGATTGCAAACCTGATAGAGGCCCTTTCGGAGACCCGGATTCCCGTGGCGCTGATTTCAAATGAAGTCGGGCTGGGGATTGTTCCCGAAACCCCTCTGGGGAGGAGATTCAGGGATTTGAACGGTTTTCTAAATCAGGAGATCGCCTCGATATCCCATGAAGTCTTCCTGGTGGCGGCAGGGATTGCGCTTCAAATGAAATAGGTAAAACAAAGGAGTCACAAATGGAATTCCTGCAAAAAACGCTTCGAGAGATTCAAAAAGTGGATGTTGCCGTTGCCGAAAGGGTCCAAAAACGGCTCGACCGTCTGACCAAGCCCCCGGGGAGTCTCGGGCGGCTGGAAGAGCTGGCGGTCTGGTATGGTTCGGCCCGGGGAGAGGTCAAACCTGTTCTGAGCAAAAAAGCGGTTGTGGTGTTTGCCGCGGACCATGGGATTGCCGATGAGGGGGTGAGCGCCTATCCCAAAGAGGTGACCGCCCAGATGGTTTACAATTTTTTACGGGGGGGCGCGGGGATCAATGTTCTGGCAAAACATGCCGGGGCCGAAGTGGTCGTGGTCGATATCGGGGTGGCGCATGATTTTGAAAATATCTCCGGCCTCAGAAAAAGTAAAATCAAGCATGGCACCGATAATATGGCGCGGGGTCCCGCCATGAGCCGGATCGAAGCCCTTTCTGCCGTTTCGGAGGGGATTACGATTGCCGATGA